>PUMS01000013.1 GCA_003551485.1 Phycisphaeraceae bacterium
CGTGAAGCAGCGGCGTTGCGCGACGATCTCGATCCTGCATTCGTAGAGATGCTCGTGGTTCGCGCCAGGGCGCGAGGTGGTGAACTCGAGGCAGCCCGGCAACTCGCCGCGACCATTGATGAGCAGCGATACCGTGTCCTCGCGCGGACCCACATTGCCGTCGGGTACGGGATGCTTGGTGACATGGAGGCGGTCGCTGCAATCCTGGATGAGTTGGAGCCAGATGCTTCCTCGCCAGTGACCATCGCAGATACGTGTCTGGAGCTGGCGCAGGTCCGGCTCGATGCCGATGATCGAGAGTCGGCTGCGGCCATGATCGAACGCGCCTTGAGACACGTGGACAGGATCGAACGCCCTTCCGAACGCATGCGCTACTACCGCAGGGCTGCATCTTCCTGGCACGCGATCGGTGAGGGAGCGAGGGCAGAAGCCGCGTTGGATCAGGCCGTCGAGGCCGCCGCGCTCATCGAGCAACCGTTCGCGGCACTGGGGGGGGTTCAGGAGGTGGCTGAAATATACCGTCAGCTCGGGGAGGGTGACGCCGTGCGCCAGACGTTGCGCCGAGCGTCTGAGCGTGTGGGCCGGTTCGAGAATCCTGATATTGTTGTGGTCGAGGCCGCTTTGCTTGTCCGGGCACAGATCGAGGCCGGTGATGCCATGGGCGCCAGGCAAACGGCGGAACTCGTTGAGCAGCCGGCATCGCGGTTCGATTTCTACCACGACGTCGCGGCCGCATTCAGCCGCGCCGGGGACACAGAGGGGGTCGCAGCACTTTATGGCGATGTGGACGAACCACTGGGCCGTGCCCTGGTGATGCTCGGTGCGGCGGATGGACTGTTGGAGCCATCGACGGAACATGCCCGGCTGCTGATACCGCTTCAACGATTGGATTGGTAACGCTTCCCGGTGCCGCGGTGGCCGATGGCGTTGCCTGTCGCGGCGGCCTCACCGCGCCCCCAGCGTGACTTCGACCTGATGCTGCCTGCCATCGCGGTCGATGGTCAGTTCGACCCGGTCGCCGGGCGCGTGGCCGGCGAGGATGCCGGTGAGGGCTTCGAGGGTGTCGATGGGTTCGCCGTTCCAGGCGCGGAGGATGTCGCCGGGTTGGAGGCCGGCCTCGGCGGCGGCGGTGTCGGGGGCGATGGTGTCGATGGCCACGCCGGGGCCCTCGCGGGCGTAGTCGGGCATGATGCCGAGGCGCACGCGGCCGATGCGTGGACCGTCGCGGCCGGGCTCGGCCGCGGCGTCGGCGTCGGCGTCTTCAGCGTCGGCCGCATCGCCGCGCGGGCGCGGCCGGGTGAAGCGCGGGCCCTCGGCGTGGTGGGCCAGTTGCCAGACCAGTTCGTTGGTGAAGGCGGCGATGGCGGCGCCGCCCTCGGCGTTGATGCGGTCGGCGGTGTCGGTGGTGCGGTGGTAGTCCTCGTGCAGGCCGGTGTTGAGAAACAGCACGGGGATGTTTCGGCGCATGAACGGCACGTGATCGCTGCCGCCCACGGCCATCGACCGCGTAGTGAGGCGTATGCGATGGCGCTGCTCAGTGGCATCGATAAGTTGCGGCCACAGGTCGCTGGTGCCGGTGCCGGAGATGATCAGGCCGGAACGGGGCCGCTTGCGGCCGACCATGTCGAGGTTGACCATGGCCACGACGTCGGCGGGGTCGATGCCCGTGTCGCGCTGGAGGTTTCGCGCCAGGTAGCTCGAGCCCAGCAGGCCGCGTTCCTCACCGGAGAAGGCGATGAACATCACCGAGCGCCGGCCGCGGGCCTGCTCCCCGGCGGCATCGTCGGCCGCGCCGCCCTCGGCTTCATCGCCCGGCTCATCGGCCTCGGCCGCCTTTACCGTCATGGCCCGGGCCATCATGAGGATGGCGGCCACGCCCGAGGCATTGTCATCGGCGCCGGGATGGATGGCCTCGACGCCGGGTTCCCGCGAGCCGAAGCCGCCGTAGCCGAGATGGTCGTAGTGGGCCCCGACGATGACCCACTGCCCGGCCAACTCGCCGCGGCCGGGCAGGGCGGCGGCGACGTTGTCGATGTCCACCCGCTGGCGGGTGATGCCGATGCGGACATCGAGCGCTGACTCATCGAGATCGATGGGTTCGAGCGTCCCGGTATCGGCCCGGCGCTGCCACCTGCGCGCCACCGCATCGGGATCATCGTAACCGGCCGCCCGCAGGATGCGGGCGAACGCGGCCTGGCTGATCTGCAATACGGGGATGTCCGCCCCGCGGCCGCCCACGGGTGAGAGCGGCCGAAGCATGCCGGCATCGGCATCGGGATGCGACGGCGGGTTGACAAACAGCAGGGCGGCCGCGCCATGGTTGGCGGCGTGGCGGGCCTTGGCGCTGAGCCGGGCGGCCTGCGACCACTGCCCCCGCCGGCCCCACCGGCTGCGGCCGGCATCATCCATCGGCTCGTAACGGAAGGCGATGGCGATGCGGCCATCGAGTGCATCGCGGGGCAGGCGGCGGTCGTTTCGCTGGAAGCTGCTGTAGTTGTGGCGCTCATTGACCACCCCGTAACCGATGAAGGTGGTCGCGGCCAGCATCCGGGCATCCATGGCGATGCCGGCCATGACGCGGTAGTCCTCACCATGCTCGAAGGTGGCACTGGCCCCAGCGTCTTGCTCACCCGCATCGGCATCGGCGGCGAAAGCCAGGTGGGCCTTTTCGAGGTCCCAGTCCAGCGGGATGGTCAAGGTCTGCGTGAAGAGCGGGTCGGCCTCGCCCCCCTCGCCCCCCTCGCCCCCCTCCCCCGCCGCGTTGAAGGCCGGCTCGAGGCCGGCGTCGACGAATTGCTCGATGATGAAGTCGCGCGCCCGCTCGATGCCCTCGGTGCCGGGGCCGCGCCCCTCCATCTCGGGTGCGGCGAGGGTGTCGACAAGGGACTGGAAAGTCCGCGCATCGGCACCAGTCGGGCCGGATTCCGCCGCGGCGGGCCCGGCACACGCGGCGATGAGCGCCACGGCCAGGATGCACGCGCTGCGCGTAAGAAAACGGACCACGGGATCGAAAGCGGGTGTGATCGGCATAGGCATGACCTCTCCTTACAGAAGACAGTTTCGCGGCCGCATTGCCCATCGCTTAACCATATCGACGATCCCCGGCCTCCCCACCGGTCACCGATCCGTTTCCGCCTCGGTGGAATCCACCGGCCGCACCCACAGTTGCAGTTCCGCCACGGGCGGAAACGTGGCCGTGGCCGCCGCGAAGTTGAAGGGCAGGTCGAGGCTTGCAGCGTCTGCCAGCGGTAGGTCCATCACGCCGATCTCACGGCAGTGCATGATGGCCAGCTTGAGGTAACGTCGCAGAAGATAAAGGCACGGAAACCCGCCCCGGGCGCGCATCCAGACGATCAGGTCCTTCGAGCCCTTCGAGCTGTTGCACGGGTGGCAGACGGTGAGCAGGTTTTCCCCGCTGTCGCCACCACCTCTGGACCGGGGAATGATGTGGTCCATGCTCAAACGGTCCGTCGAGCCGCAGTACCAGCAGACCTGTGGCAGCGTGGCTTTCAATCGCTCATCATCGAAGAAGCCGCGCACATTCATGGTTCCTTTGCGCAGGCCTGAATAGAGGCGCGTGCGGATCATGTAGTGCCTCGGGCCAGGTCTGGCCGCGCGGTCCTGCACGATGCGCTCCATCATCGCAAGATGGGCATAGCGCCAGTAAAGGGCCTCTCCCACGGTGTGACGTGCTGGTGCGCGCATGTTTCTCTCCAATTGCCGCGAAAATCCGGCTCCCTCTCCCTCCGGGAGAGGGTTGGGGTGAGGGCAGATGCACAAAGGAGGTTCGAATCACCCTCACCCCCGGCCCCTCTCCCGCCCCCGGAAGGGCAGAGGGGAAAAAAGCCGGCCGCGAATATCGTCCTCGTGGGTGCTCCGCAGCAGCATGTAACACCAACTCGTCACGTCACCCTGGCCGGGTGCGACCGCCGCGGGGCGGCGCGCCGCTGCCATGTGTCTCACCGCCATCGGCCGTGCGCTGGCCTTCGATGGTCTCGGCATCGGTGAAGACCGCATCATCGTAGCGCAGCATGACCACACCGTTGCGCCAGCCGTCCGGGACGGCGCTGCAATGGCCGGTGGACAGCTCTTGCAGGAGCCACTGGGTGAAGGGGGCGCCCGCGGCGTGGGTGAGGGGGTAGCCGCCGCCGAAGCGGGGGTTGATCTCGATCACCGCCAGGCGGCCGGTGGCTGCCTCGTGGAAGAGTTGGATGTTGATCGCACCGATGGGGCCGGGCGGAGCGTGCGAAGGCGCCGGCCCGCCGCCGGGCGCGCTTGCCGCGGTGGCTTCGATGCCCGGCAGCCTGGCGCACAGTTCATGGCCCAGTTGCTCGATAGGCTGCGATCGCACCGTTTGAGCCTTGCTGACCTCCCCGCCGCGCACCTCCAGGCGCTTGCGGGGCACGATGCAGCGGCAGCGGCCGGTGGTGTCGATGTAGGCATCGAGGGTGTATTCCTCGCCCGGCGCCACCTGCTGGGCGATGAACGACTCACCCCGCGTGGCCGCGGCCAGTTCGGCCGCATCGCGAACCAGGCGAACGCCCTTGGAGGCACTGCCCGCCACGGGCTTGACCACCAGCGGAAACGTCCACGCCGCCGGCTCGGCCAGCACCTGCTCGGCCCGGGCCTGCGCCACGGTGGGCAGGCCCTGCTCGCTCAGCCAGGTGTGGGTCCGCACCTTGTCAGCGCCCAGCGCGGCCAGCTCGGGGCCGCCCACCGCCACCGTGGTGCCGATGGCGGCGAAGTCGCGGCGGTGCGCGGCGTAGATGGGCAGTTCCGGGTCGATCGTGGGTACCAGCAGTCGGATGCGGCGGCGGCGGCACAGCTCGAGCATCGCCGGGATGAACGCCGGATCGTCGCAACGCGGCACCAGGAAGCGGTCGTCCGCCGCCTGGAAGGCCGAGGCCAGCGGCGAGATGTCCGCCGCGTACACCTGCCCCTCGAGCCCCAGTTGCACCAGCGCCTCGCGGAACAGGCGCAGCAGCGCCACCCGCCGTCCGGCCGAGGAAAGCAATACGTGGTACGGCCCGGCCATGCTCAGGCCTCCCCCTCGGGGATCACCGCGCTGCGATGCAGCGTCGCCAGCAGCACCAGGCCCGCTGCCAGCGCCGCCGCCAGCACGTAGCCCAGTGTGGGTTGGTACAGCGTCAGGACCCCGAGCACGGCGAACAGCGCGCCGACGGTGTAGAGCACCATCACTGTCAGCTTCACCCGGCGGTTGAGCGGGTGGCCGCGACTGCTGAAGTGGCGCATGAGCTGCGAGTAGCTGTGCTGCGGCCCCGGGCGGAACACGGGCGCCCCGGTCCACAGCCGCCGCCCCATGGTCAGCGCCGTATCCAGGATCGGTACGGCGAAGATGATCACACCCGCCAGCACGTACCGGTGCCCCTGCGGCGCCACCGTGGCGAACAGCAGGATGATCGCCACGCTCAGATAGCCCAGCAGCATCGCCCCGGCATCGCCCATGAAGATCACCGCGGGGTTGAAGTTGTATAGCAGAAAGCCCAGCAGCCCCCCCAGCAGGGCCAGGCAGAGAGCCATCTGGAACCGGGCCTGGTCCAGGGTGCGGCCTTGGGCGCCGACCTCTTCGAGCAGGATGAACCCGGCCACGGCCAGAAAGCCCAGCGCGGCGATTGCCGTCACGCCCGTGGCCAGGCCGTCCAGGCCGTCGATCAGGTTCACCGCGTTGCACCCGCCCAGCACGAACAGGCACAGCAGCATTGTGCCGACGGCGTAGCTGACCCACGCCGGCATCTGCGCGCCGAACTCGCCGGCGAAGCTGACCACGATCATCTCGCCCACGATCATCGACTCGCCGGAGCCGGGCATGATGAACCGCTGATTGGCCAGGCAGGCCGCGGCGATGAACTGACCGGCCACTTTCACGCTCGGCCGCAGCGCCGTCACATCGTCCAGCAGCCCCACCGTGATGATCACGAACGCCCCCAGCAGCACCCAGATGGGCACCTCGATGCCCGCAGCCGGTACCGGTCCGCCGCCGAGACCGAAAAGGAACACCAGCACCCCCGCCAGCCACCCGCAGAAGATCGCCAGTCCGCCCAGGTAGGCCACGGGCCTGCCGTGGCGCTTTCGCGGTTCATCGGGGTGATCCACCAGATCGTTGGCAAGGGCCAGGTGTCGCATCAGTGGCGTGGCCACGAGCGTGGCCAGCAGTGCCACGGCCCCGACGATCCAATATTGGCTTAATAATTCGGCCAACCCGGTCATCCTTCCCTATCCAGACCACCGCTGCCACGGTCACGATGCCGACCGCGGCCACACCGGCGGAAGGCGAGGTTCCAACAGCCCCGCCAAGTGTACCCCTGCTGCCCCCCGGCCACCACCAGCCCCGCCGCCGCCCTGCGGCTGAGGGTGCACTGAGGGCAAACGCATGAAGCCGAGGGTGCCATCGTCAGCAGCCGTGTTGGACTGATGGCCAGGCCCCGAACCCCTGCCACCGACCGCCATGGCCATCGGCTGTGGCCAGGTTCGGGGACCGCCGGCCATATCACCCAGTTTGACGACCGGGTGCGTTCGCCCCGTCGATCCGGCTCCTGCTCGCTCATTCCTGACCCTGCGGTAGGCCTCAATGCCTGTCACGATTGCTACGGCCTCGTATCAGGGCAGTGTCTCATGAGGCGGGGGCCTCACCCACGAGGATGAAAATGTCGGCGCCAAGGCGGACGCCCCATGGAGCGCGGCCATCCCGGCCGCTCCGGAGGCCGGAGGCCGGAATGCGGCCGAGACGGCCGCGCTCCGTGCCGGCCCGCTTCCCGGCGATTTTCAGGGCAGTGTCTTACGCGGCTGCGCCGTACTCACGGCGATGCAGACGACCCGAAGCGCGGGCGGCTCTTTCCCCCCTCTCCCCTTCCGGGAGCGGGAGAGGGGCCGGGGGGGGGTAAGGGACGGTTCGCACCAACGGGTTCTGGAACCTTTTGTAGGCCCTCCCGGAGGGAAAGGGAGTCGTCCTCAAGGCGGGGGGGGCGGGGGGGC
>PUMS01000291.1 GCA_003551485.1 Phycisphaeraceae bacterium
ACCCCCCCGCCACCTCCTCCTCCGCCGCCCCCGCTGCCGATGGCGCCCAGGAGTTGGGGGTGCTGGTGGATCAGGTCGGCGCCGATGCGGATGCCGGCGAAGCCGGCATCGAGCTGGGCGGCGATGTTGTCCAGCCGCTGCTCCACGGTGCGGCCCATGGGCAGGCCCACCCCGCGCAGCCGCCGCGGCGCTTCGGCCGCGCCGCGGGCGATCTCGCCCGTATCCGGGCAGGTCTCGGCGGTGCTGATCAGCGCGGCGTCAACGTCGTTCTCATCCATGACCTGGAGGAACAACTCCGCGCTGACCAGCCTTGGCAGGGCGACGTGGCCGTAGGCATCGAGAATGCTCATGGACCGGATTGTAACGGGTGGTGGCGCCCTGGCGGATCGGGGAGGGGGGGCGGGTCAGGAGAACAGGTGGTGCAGGTCCTCCACGGTGAGGTTGCGGATCAGGTTCGAGTCGGCGCGGATGATGGCATCGGCCAGGTCCTTCTTGGACTGCTGGAGCTGGAGGACCTTTTCCTCGACCGTGTCGCGGGCGATGAGGCGGTAGGCGAAGACGTGCTCCTGCTGGCCGATGCGGTGGGCGCGGTCGATGGCCTGGGCCTCGACGGCGGGGTTCCACCACGGATCGAGCAGGAACACGTACTCGGCGGCGGTGAGGTTCAAGCCCAGGCCGCCGGCCTTGAGTGAGATGAGAAACAGCTTGCAGTCGGGGTCGGTCTGGAACTGCTCGACGACCTCGGCCCGGTTCCGGGTGTTGCCATCGAGGTAGGCATAGCGGATGCCCAGGCCCTCCAGCCGCTTTCGCACGATAGCCAGGAACCTGGTGAACTGGCTGAAGACCAGGGCCTTGTGGCCTTCCTGGAGCACCTCATCGAGCTGGGGCAGCAGCATGTCGAGCTTGGCGCTGGACTCCTCGGCGCGGGCCGAGTCGATCAGGCCGGGATGGCAGGCGGCCTGGCGCAGGCGCAGCAGGGCCTCGAGGACCTGAATCTTGTTGCGGTTGAGGCCCTGGGCGTTGACCCGCTCGAGCAGGCTGCGGCGGTAGTGCTCGCGCAGCTCATCGTAGAGTCGGCGCTGCTCATCCTCGAGGTCGCAGTGCAGCGTCTGCTCGGTGCGGTCGGGCAGGTCGGGGGCGACCTGGCGCTTGGTCCTTCGCAGGATGAACGGCCGCACGGCAGCGGCGAGCAGCTCGCGGGTGGCCTCATCGGCCTCGTTCTTGCCGTTGGTGCCGCCCAGCCAGACGTTGGCGCGGCCGAGCATGCCGGGGTTGAGAAACTCAAAGAGACTGACCAGTTCGCCCAGGTGGTTTTCGATCGGCGTGCCCGAGAGGGCCAGGCGATGCTCGGCCCGCAGCAGCCGCGCGGCCTGTGCCGAAATCGTGTCAGCGTTTTTGATGGCCTGGGCTTCATCGAGGATGACGTAATCGAAGCCGAACTGGCTCAGCCCGACGATGTCGCGCCGAAGCGTGGCGTAGGTGGTCAGGATCAGGTCGTAATCGGCGAAGTGACTGACGGCGGCGGCGGCCTCGGCCAGGGTGTCGTCATCGGTGGGCAGGGTGTGGCCGTTGCGGCCGGGCACGGGCAGGGGGATGTTGCCGTTGCTGTTGTCATCGCCGTGGTCGTGGCGATGGGCCACGGCTTTGCCGTTGCCGTTGCCATTTCCATTGGCGTTGTCATTCATGGCAAAGCGGTCGCTGCCGGTGTGATCGAGCACGCGGAGTTCGGGGGTGAACCGGGCGGCCTCGGCCTGCCAGTTGTGAATCAGCGATCGCGGGGCCACGACCAGCGACGGCGGGGTCTTGCCGCCGTCGCGCCGGCGCTGGTGGCGTCGTTTTTCGAGCAGGGCCAGCACCTGCACGGTCTTGCCCAGGCCCATGTCATCGGCCAGGCAGCCGCCGAAGCCGAGCTGGTGGAGAAAGTGCATCCAGCCCAGGCCGTCGCGCTGGTAGGGGCGCAGCTCGCCCTGGAAGCCGCGCGGCTGAGGCCGGGGGCGGATGCCGCTGAAGCGTGCCAGCTTCTGCCGGGCCTTCTCGACGTGGCTGTCGAAGTCGACCTCGGGCATCTGCATCAGCAGGGCGTCGATCAGGCCGATCTGCGTCGGCTGGAACTGGATGTTGCCGTCCTCGCCCTTCTGGCCGATGTCGGCAAGGGTGCCGTAGCGCTTGAGCCACTGCTCAGGCAGCAGGCCGAAGCTGCCATCGTCGAGCTGGATGAAGTTCTCGCCGCGGCGGATGGCGGCCAGCAGCTTCGGCAGTGACACGGTCTGGTCGTCGAACTGCGCTTCGCCCTCGAGCTCGAACCAGTCGATGCCGCTGCCGCGGACGTTGAGCTTGAGCTGGCCGGTGGGCCGGTGCAGCTTGCCCTCGGCCTCGATGTGCCAGCCCTCGCGCAGCAGGGTGCGGATGGCGCGGGCGAGGTTGCTCTGGACGATGATGAACTGGTGCTCGCCGCCGTCCATCCCGGTCTGGCGCGGCTCGCGAAAGCCCAGCTTGCGCAGGCGGCGGGCATGGTCATCCTCGGCATCGCGATCGCGCTGCAGCCAGCGGCGGCCATCGTGATGGTAGACGCCGGCGGTCCCATCGCCCCAGCGCAGCTCGATGCCCTCGTAGGAAAAGCTCAGCTTCACCTGAAGCTCATTGGACCTGACGGGGAAGAAGGGGTGCTGCTGGCGCGGGCGGGCGATGCGCAGGCGCGGCTGGGGCCGGCCGCGCTCGTGGCTGACGCCGAGGCGTTCGGGCAGCACGAGCCTGGGCACGCGGGGCATCCGGGCGAGTTGTTCGAGCACCTCATCGGCGCGTGCTTCGGGGATGGCCAGTTCATTGTCGCGCCGCAGCGGCGGCACCCAGTCGAAAGCGCCGACATGATCGAAGGTGGCCAGCCCCTGCTCGAACAGCACCAGCCCGCCGCGCGTCAGCAGCAGCGGCTCGGACAGGTCGCAGCGGTCATCATCGCGCTGAAGCTCACCGCGCAGCAGCAGGCGGCGCTCATCACCCTCATCGAAGCGCAGGGCCAACTGCCAGGGCGGGCCCTCGAGCCAGGGCACCGGCTGCAGTGCATCGTAATCGCCCTTTTGCGACATCACGCAGCGGCCGGTCCGGGCGATGCGCTGCATCAGCGCTGACTGCACCGACGGTGGCAGGGTGATCTGGGCCGTGGGCAGATCGCGGTAGTAGCGGGGCCAGACGTCGTGCTGCTCGTTCTGATGCACCCCCTCCAGCAGCGTGATGATCTCGCGGTCGTCCGGGTCGGGCAGGGCCGCGGCGTCGCTCATGGTGATGCGCCGGCAGCGGGGCTTGCTCCAACTCCCGTTGCGCTTGGGCTGGCGCACCAGCAGTTCAAGGACCAGCCCGCGGCTGCTGGCGAGTGTGGCGTCGACCTGAATGCAGTAGAGCACCTGCCGGTCCAGCGGCCAGGGCTCGCTTCGGGGGTCGTGGAGGTTCCTGCGGATTGATTGGCCGATGCTCTCGATCGTGCACATCCAGCGCGGCGGGGCCTTGGGGGGGGCATCGGTGCCGCGGGCGGCCTTCTTTTTCTGGCTGCCCCGGCCCTTGGCCTTGGCCTTGGCATTGCCAATGTCCTTGCCCTTGGCCTTGGCATTGCCGTTGCCATTGCCATTGCCATTGTCCTTGGCATTCAGTGACTCGGCGGCGATGCCGCGCGGCGTGAACAGGACCGGGTCGATGCCGGCATTCTCGAGGATTTTTGCCTGGGCCGGTGTGAGGGCGGCCTGGGCGGGCATCTCATCGCCGCCGGTCGGGTGCGGGGGCGATTTGGCCGCCACCGAATCGGCGGTGGGGGGCTCGGGGACATCCTCGAGCAGCGACCGGTCGGGGATCAGTTCGATCCACCTGGCCTTGAACACGGAGCCGGGAGCCTGATCGGGTTCGGCCCCTTCCATTGCCAACCACACCGCCCATGCGTGCTCGCAGATGCGTGCCCTGCGCTTGAACTTGGCGCAGGTGCAGGCCATGTTGACGGCGATCCACCTTCGCTGGCCCTTGACGGTCGCGACGACGCTGCAAGTCTCTGGTTCGCCGACAAATGCGTGAAAGCCATCGTCGGTGGGCAACCACAGTCGCACCGCATCGTCGGCCACGAGACGCTTGGCTTGGTGGCGGACTTCGGCTGTGGGGCGGACCGTGATGCGTTGGGTGAGGCCGCCTTCCGTCCGTGTGCGGGGCATGATGTGGGCCTCCATGCTGGGTGTTGCAAAACGACTCTACATTGTGAGCGTGGTTCTGTCCGCCCCCCGGAAAGAAAACGACTGTGTAATAACCCCATCATATTGAGTCTTGTACCATTTGCAACCCAACCCGTAGCGGTTTTGGAGGCGAGTGCGGGTCGGGGTGGCGGCAGCAGCGGGGAAAAAGTTGGCGGCTATAGACGACATGACGATGAAATGGTATGATATTGGAGTCGAATTCGATGCGGTCCGGTTCAAACCACCCTCGCCCAGCCGTCCCCGCCATGATGTCGCAACCCAGCCCCACCGACCCCACGGCCCCCGGCAAACACCCGGCAGGCGCCGACGCGCCGCGGAACCCGCGCCCGATCCCGGCGGCCGATCACGGCCTTCAGCCGCGGGTCGGGGGGCCGGCCGGCCACAGCCACGGCGGCAGGGCAGCGGGGCAGGGGCCCCCTTCCGGGGGCGCAGCCGGACCGGGCGCGTACGCGGCCGAAGACGTGCATCACTCACCGATGCTGGTCTTCTATGAGGTCACCCGCGCCTGCGACCTGGTCTGCCAGCACTGCCGCGCCTGTGCCCAGCCCGCAGCCCATCCCAACGAGCTCGACACCGCCGCCAGCCGCGCCCTGCTCGAGCAGTTCACCCGCTTTCCCAAGCCGCCCATGGTCGTCTTCACTGGCGGCGATCCGTTCAAGCGCGAGGATGTCTTCGACCTGGTGGCCTACGCCCGCCAGCTCGGCCTGACCGTGGCCATGACCCCCAGTGCCACGCCGCTGGTCACCAGCGAGCGGCTGGCGCGGCTGCGCGATGCGGGCATCCATCGACTCGCCGTCAGCCTCGATGGGGCCGATGCGGCCACGCACGATGCCTTCCGCGGCGTGGGCGGCAGCTTCGACCGCACCCTGTGGATCATGGCCGAAGCGCGGCGGCTGGGCCTGCCCCAGCAGGTCAACACCACCATCACACGCTTCAACGCCAAGCAGGTCGATGCCATGGCGGAACTGATCGCCGGCTATGACATCACGCTGTGGTCGGTGTTCTTCCTCGTGCCCGTCGGCCGCGGCCTGCACGAGCAGCGCATCAGCGCAGAGGAATACGAGCAGGTGTTCGAGAAGCTGTGGCAGCAGAGCCGCCGGCAGCGCTACGGCATCAAGACCACCGAGGCCCACCACTACCGCCGCTTCGTGCTCCAGCGCCAGGGCGACCCCCAGGCCGGCCCCGCCACCGCGGCCGGTCACCCCGCCGGCAACGACGCCGGCGCAGCGCACGCCCACCGCAACCAGCGTGCCCCATTGGGCATCAGCGATGGCAAGGGTGTGTTCTTCGTCAGCCACACCGGCTCGATCTACCCCAGCGGCTTCATGCCCATCACCTGCGGGCGGTTCCCCGCTGACGATGTGGTTTCGGTCTACCAGGACAGTCCGCTTCTGCGGCAGTTGCGAGACCCGGACCAGTTCCACGGCAAGTGCGGGGTGTGCGATTACCGTTTCATCTGCGGTGGCAGCCGGGCGCGAGCCTACGCGCTGACCCGCGACCCGCTGGCCTCGGAGCCTGACTGCATTTACATGCCACCGGCCTGGGTGGCGAAACTGGAGAGTGTGTCATGCTGAGCATCAGCAACATCCTTTGTGAACATGATGCGGGCAACGAAGCGCTGCGCTACGGCCATACCCGCCGCGGCCACGGCCACGCCGCGGGTGCCGGTGCCGCCGCCCGGGCCGATGGCGACACCACCCCGCGGCCGGTGGTGGTCTGGGCGGTGACGCGGGCGTGCAACCTGCGCTGCGTACACTGCTATGCCTCGGCCGATGCCTCGCCGGCCGCGGGCGAACTGACCCACGCCGAGGGCCGCGCGCTGCTGGAGGATCTGGCCGGGTTCGGCGTGCCTGCGGTGCTTTTCAGCGGTGGTGAGCCGCTGGCGCGGCCGGACACGCTCGAGCTGATCGACTACGCCCAGCAACTGGGCCTGCGCTGCACGCTCTCGACCAACGGCGTGCTGATCGACGATGCGCTCGCCGACCGGCTGCTGGCGCTGAACCTTCGCTACGTGGGCATCAGCATCGACGGCATCGGCGCCCGCCACGACAAGCTCCGCGGCATGGGCGGTGCCTTCGACTGCACGATGGCCGCCGTCGACCGCTGCGTGGCACGGGACATCAAGGTGGGCGCCCGGTTCACCGTGCACGCGCTCAACTACGAGGACCTCGATGCCATCTTCGAGCTGTGCGCGCAGCGCGGCGTGTCGCGGCTGTGCATCTATCACCTGGCCTATGCCGGCCGCGGCGGGCGGATGCAGAAAGTGGACCTGACCGCCGAGCAGACCCGCCGCGTGGTCGACCGCATCTTCGAGTTGACCCAGCAGTACCACGACCGCGGCGTGCCGCTGGAGGTGCTGACCGTGGCCAACCACACGGATGCGGCCTATGCGCTGCTGCACCTGGAGCAGCGCGACCCGGCCCGGGCCGCCCGCTGGTGGCAGCGGCTGCGCGGCACCGGCGGCAACCGCTCGGGCTGCAACATCGCCTCGATCGACCCGGTGGGCGATGTGCACTACGACCAGTTCAGTTGGCACTACCGCTGCGGCAACGTGAAACAGGCCCCCTTCAGCCGCATCTGGCGCGAGGCATCGGACCCGCGGCTGGCGCTGCTTCGCGACCGCCGCGCCGCCCTGCCGCAGCGCTGCCTGGGCTGCCGCTTCCTGGACCTGTGCAACGGCAACCTGCGCACCCGCGCCGAGGCCGCCACCGGCGACTGGCTGGGCATGGACCC
>PUMS01000155.1 GCA_003551485.1 Phycisphaeraceae bacterium
AAACCGATGCCCAGCATTGCAATGATGATCCCGCGGAGGGTCCAGAGGTTGTTCATGGGTCGACCTTTCAACATCGGGGGGCGGGGGGGGTAAGCAGGTTTGAGCATGTTGAGCGGTGCGTGGCACAACTGCTGACCAGGCTTGGTCTCGATCTCGGCCGCGAGCCCGTACAGGGCCTTTAGCCGTTGCTCGAAGCTCATCCGTATCGTGGCGAATCGCTTCAATTCATCGCCATCGGCTTACGGCTGGCGGAAGGCCAGCACGCGGCCCTCGGTGGTGGTGATGATCAGGTGGCCGTGGGCGACGGCGATGCCGTCGGGGATGAAGGCCTCGCCGTCGTGGACCGGTTCGACGGTCAACTGGAACCGTTCGGGCTCTTGCGCCGACGCGTCCCAGACCGAGAGGTACATCTGCTGGTCCCAACGACGGTGTGGGTTCGGCAGACTCGCGAGATAGCGATAGCGTCCAGCACCGGCGAAAACGGGGTGCAGGTCGTCGTGCATACCCACGCCCACGCTCCATTCCACCATGCGATCAGGCTGGCGGACACTCGGCCTGTCCAGCCCCAGTTCCAGGTACCGGATGCCACGTCTATGTCCACCCGCCGAGGCGAAGTTGTCGTCGGTGAGAATGATCGTAGAGGGCCCGCGCCACTCCGCATCCTCAAGGCCGAACATCGTGTAGCCATTCCACAGACCCTGGGGGCCGATCCAGCCCATGGTGGAATTGCCGATGCCTTCCCTTCGAGGTAACAGGAAAGGCGCATCGTGAGGTCCTCTGCCTCCGTCGAAAGCGCGCCTGTCCAGCGTTTCCGGGTCCAGGGCGGTCAAGCTGACCCGCAACTGGTCGCCGACCACTTGCAGCACCTCATTGTTGTGGGTGCCGGTCACCGTCTGCCGGCCCTTGGGCTCGCCGGTGGCCGGGTCCAGAGCCCAGACGAGGATGCCTTGAACGTCCCTGCCGTGCCGGCCGGCGTTGACATAGAGCGTGCCGTCGAGCAGCACCGGGCTGGAATACACCGGGTGCGTGCTCTCCAGTTGCTGGTGCGCGTTGTAGTAGCGTTCGTAAGGCGCGGCGAGGAAGGTCCAGATCACCGAGCCGTCGTCCAGGTTGACGGCCGAGACGGTGCCGTCGTTGACGCCGACGAAGGCCACATCCCCGGCCAGGGTGGGCGGTGCTGTCACCCGCCCGCTGAGCCGGGTGGTCCACAATTCGCCGCCGTCGGCCAGATCGAGGCAGACCAGTTCGTGCCGCTCCGGCACCGCCACCAGCACCCGCCGGCCGTCGGCCACCGGCTGGGTGATCGGTCCGGGTCGGAGCGAGTTGAGGGTCCAGCCCAAGGGGATATCTCCTTGCGGACCGGAAATATCAACCCGCGCCTCCCAGGCCGGCTCAAGCTTCGCCGGACCGTCGGCGGCCCGCCAGCCCCGGCGGCCGAAGTCGCCGCGGAAGGTGGGCCAGTCGGCCGGGGCCGCCTCGCGCACGCCCTCGGCCCGGCCGCTCACCAGCAGGCGCCGGTCGTCGGGCAGGACGGCGGGGAAATGCTTTTCGTGGGCCATGGCGAGCAGGTCGCCGATGGAAAGAGGATAGGTATTGCTGGGGCAGGGTTTCATGTACAGCATATGGTTCGCCACCCGATTGAGGCCCGTATACGACGTCTTGGTGACGTTCGAGCCATACTCGTGGCGCTCGTTGCCGTCGTAGGAGACAAAGGTGCCATGAGCTTCGATAAGCCATCGGGGACTGATGATATTGTAGTGGGTGCTTTGAGGGTGGACAGGGGACGACACACTGGCCCCTTCGTTTACCACTTCGCCGGTGCGCAGGGCGAAGATCGTCATGTTTTGACCCAGCCACACGATCTTGTCTTCCATCACGCTCACCCCGCCCCGGCGGGCGGCAATGTCTGGGGTATCCTTAAAACCATCGAGCCCCGCGCGGCGGAAGTGCTCCCGACCGGTGGCCGCATCCAGCGAGACCACGATATTGTCCGCGGCCATATCCTCCTGGCCTAGCTCATACAGGTGGCTGCAGGCCACCACCGCTCCGTAGTCCACCACCATGTACATCAACGGGAAGCCTTTGACTCCCTCATAGCGCCAGCGCTCCTCGCCGGTGGCCGCATCCAGGCCGACGAGGGCGGCGGCACGATTCATCCTCCCTCGGACTATCCTCGGACCGCCCCCGCCCCGTGGATCTCCCCCCGAGTAATCGTTGTGCACGGTGAGAAGCACCACCACGATCTCTCCGTCGCTGGCCACCTGGTAGGTGTATTCATCGTCATTGAACCGCGTTTCCCAGATCAGCTCGGTGCCGTCGGCGCTGAGCGCACGTACGGTGTGGTCGACGTCGATCTGATAGATCCGCTCCCCCGTGCCGGCGATGTGCATGGTGCCGGGATATACGAACGGCCCCCGCACCGGCACCTTCCCGCTCATCAGACCTTCGCCCCAGCGAATGTGGGGCAGGTGCTCCTCGATGGTCTCGCCGCTGAGCAGATCAAGCGTCATCATCCCCAGGTCCAAAGGCTCGCCACGGCGGCTTCCGGAGTCGCTGCGGGGAGCAAACAGACGTTGGCCATCGGTAAAGATCTCGAACATCCAGCGCTTGGCGTGCCTATGGCCCAGGGTCCGGGGAAGGCTCCAGCGGACCACGCCGGAAAACGGGTCGTAGGCGCGCACCGACGGCGCATGCCGGCGGTGAACGGCTTCATACCCGGAGTTTCTTCCGCCCCTGTGCAGGAGCACCCGATCCGTCATGAGGGTGGTGCCCTGACCGGCAATTGCACCGGCCGCCAAGAACTGGATGCTATTGGGCGGATCAAGCATATCGCGGCTGGCCCGGTTGCCGGTGCCATCGCGGCGGTAGGCCAGCCACTGGTCCATGCCCTCGGGACGCGGCTTGCGGATTTCGCGGCCGCCCACCAGGGCGAAGCCGTGGCCGGGGATGATGGCGCGCCTGACCTCATCCTCGCCCAGACGCTCGGCGGTGGCAGCGTCGAGTACCAGGATGTTGACCTTGTTGGTGGGAAAGGGCAGGCGAGCTGGATTGCGCCAATGGATGGCGTCGGCCACCGGATGCACCCCGGCCTTAGCCAGGGCGGCGTCCCATCGGGCCACACGGGCGGCATCGGCGCTCAGCGCCACCACCAGGTGCCTGCCCCCGGCGGCCAGCTCCGCCGCCAAGGTGACGTCCTCCGGCTCGACCAGCACCACCAGCCCGGCGTCGCCGCCATCGCGGCCGGTGATGTCGCCGATTTCGGCGGCCGTAGCGCAGGGGACGGCGGCCAGCAGGCCGGCCGCCAGCAGGGCCGCGGCCAGCGCATGGTGAATGGATTTTCTCGACTTCATGTTTCGTTCTCCTTGTGGCATGACCTCTGGTTTCCGGGGTGATTCCGCACGGGGCATCCTCATGGCTTACGCACATCGTAGGCGTAGATGCCGTCGGCGCCGCGGATGAACAGGCGGCCGTTGGCGTAGGGGGCCATGTAGCCGGGGTTGGAATAGGGGCTGGTGGTGTAGTGCGGGGGTGTGAGATGCTTCCGCTCCATCTCCTCCGGCCACTTGTTGATATCGAGCGGGATGATGCGGGCATTGTTGTGTCCGTGGTGGTTGTCGCCCCACACGAACAGCCGGTCCTCGATCACCTTGGCCACGCTGCCGCTGCCGATGGCGACACCCGGGAGCCGGCGCAGCACCTCCCCGCTGGCCTTGTCAAAGGCCAGCATGCCGGGCCCGTGGGGATTGCGTCCGCCATGGACCCCCCAGGAATTGTCGCTGGTGATCACCGCCTGATCGGTGATGATCGGCCGCGCGGAGTGGTTGCGGCCGCCCTCAAGATTCGGGGTGATCCACTTGAGTTCGAAGCCCTCGGGCGTGACCCGTCCATAGACCATGCGGTTCTGCCCGCCGTATTTGCCGTGGCGGCGGGCGCCCTCGGGCCTGTCCCTGGCGACCTGGCGGTCCCTGACCAGGAAGGCCACCTCGTCGCCCCGGATGCCGGGACCGGGGTCTTGGGGCACCCAATCCATATCGGGCATGTCAGTCTGCCAGACGATCTCGCCGTCGGCCAGCGCGACCGCGGCCAGACCGGCGGGGCGCGGCTCGCGTCCCTGGCGGGGATTGCCCCCGTCGACGCCGGCGAAGTACAGCAGCAGCCACCGCTCGCCGTCGTGCCAGGGGGTCATGATCATCCCCTCCGTCCTCGCCACCCGTCCGGACAGGCGCCAAAGGCGCTCGCCGGTGCGGGCGTCCCAGGCATGGCGCTCGTAGATCACGACACCATCGACCACCAGCGGAGCCGAGTGGTGCCCGCGTCCCCCGAAGATGTAGCCGCGGTTCCTTGCGAACTGGTCTTCCCAGAGCAGGCTGCCATCCTCGGCGTCCAGGCAGAGCATGCGCTCGCCGGTGGTCACCACGTACAGCCGGCCGTCGGCCACGGCCGGGGTCAGGTTGTTGCCGGCGCCCTTGTGGCACTGGGCGTTGGCGGCGGCGTCGGGGAAAACCTGGCGCCAGAGGGTGCGGCCGTTGCGCGGGTCGATGCAGACCACCACCTGGTCGGCCGACCCCCCCCAGCGGCGGCTCTCGTACTCAACGGCCAGCGGGCCCCAGGGCTGATTCCTCCAATTCTGATAGTGCGGCCAGTCCCGGAGGCTGGTCTGGTACACGTTCTTGTTCTCGATGCGCTCCGCCCACCCGCGTGCAACACGTTCCTCCCGGTCCGGCCGCTCCGCGTCGGGATCGACGCCCGCGATCCCGCCGTCAGGCAGATCCGTGCCCACGACCCCGCCGCCGGGGATGAAATACGAGAGATAGAGCCGACCATCGGCGAGCACCGGGCTGGCCGAACCGCCGGCCTTGTGGTGACGGTGCGTTGCACGCGTGATGGCTCGGGCGATCGCTCCGTTGCCGGCGAGGCTGGCCTCCTCGCTGCGCCACAGGGGACGGATTTCATCGTAATCGTCCACCAACTCGATGCCTTCGGCCGGAAGCTGGAAGTTGTGGTTGGGACCGGGCCACTGCGGCCACTGCGGCCCGGTGGCCGGCTCGACGCCCTCGGCCAGGTCCTCCCAGGTCTCAAAGCCTCCGGCGATCGCGCCTTCCTCATCGCCGCCGGCGATGCGCCAGGTGCCGCCGACTTCGCCGGCCGCCGTCACCGTCGCATCCACCCGGACGTCGCGATCATCCGATGCGAGAAATCCCCGGATGCGCCCATCTTCCCCTTTCAGATACCAGCGGAGGAAAAAGCTGTTCTGGGGCCGTCCGTCGCGCCAGACCCAGATCGCCTCGCCCAGCTTCCCGTCGCGCACGAACAGATAGAGCTTGGTGTCCTCGGCCAACTCCAGCCGCAGCCGCCCATCCGGCACGCCGGGAAGCTCGCCTTCCACGAAACGGGGCCAGATCGGCATACCTCCATGTAAGGATCCGAACGGCTCGGACGGAAGGAAATCTCCGCCCCGCGCATCCGGTGCCCACGCCGCCATGACCGCAACCAGCATCGCGGTCGCCACCACGCGGATTGCCAGCCGCTGCGGCGGACGGCCGCCGCACGTCCCATCGAGGTTTGCCGTTGTCATCGTGACTCTCCTTATGATTGTCCCCGGGTTCCCGGATGACCTTGCCCGGCTACGCCGCCGGGTATTCTCATCCGCATTGTCCCCCCTCCCCCCCCGCTTTCGCCAAGTGGGCTCCCGGCGATTTTCGCGCCGACCGGGGCCGTCCGGGTTCGTGGTGATCACGGCTCAGTCATCCCGTCGCCGCAGGTCGTAGCAGTAGATGCCGCCGGCGCCGCGGATGTAGATGCGGCCGTCGGCGATCGCGTGGGACATCATGAACCCACCGTAGCCGCTCGTGTGCCGGTGCGGCGGTCGCCAGACATCGCCCAGGGCCTCCAGACGCTCACCGTCGGCAAGGTGGTACTTCAGCTCCGTTCTGCTGTGCCAGGCGCCGCGCTGGATGATGAACCGGTTATCGAACCACTGCACGTGGCCGGGGCCGCCCATGTCGGTGGGGGTCTTTTCGAGAATCTCGCCGCTCTCGACGTCGATCATCATCACGTACCTGGTGTCGCCGAGGCTGTGGAAATAGACCCGGCCATGGTGGACCGCCGGAATCTTTCCCCAGCGAAGGTCGTAGGTGTACTCGCCCGGCAACGACCAGGCCTTCTCGGCGCCGTCGGGGCTGATGCGGTAGGCGCCCAGGCGCTTGTCGCCCACGTCGCACAGCAGGTGACGCTCGCCGATCGACATGGTGTGGCGGTTGCTCCCGACGTCCTCAAGCTCCCAGCGAATCTCGCCGGCGTCGGCATCGATGCAGACCACCCGACCGCCGCGGTTGCCGCTGATGATGTAGCTGCGGCCGTCATGACGCCAATGCAGCGGCGCTGCGGTCGACTCACCGGCGTTCTCGATGCGCCAACGCACCTCGCCGGTTTCGCCGTCGAGCGCTGTGACGTGCCGCCCCGAGAACACGGCCATGTCCTCCAGCGCCACCACGTGTTCACCGCCGCGGTCGTTCATCCACAGCAGCTCGCCGCTACGGGCGTCGAGGCACATCGTGCGGTTGCCGCTGCCGTGGACGTACACCCGCCCGCCGCCGACGGCGGTGTTGGCGCTGTAGGCGCCTTTGGCGCGGCCGGTGCCCTCCCATTCGTGGTATCGCCCGCCGGGGACCGCGGTCTTCCACACCGTCCGCCCCGTGGCCGCATCCATCGCCAGCACGATGTCCTCGGCCTCCAGGGCCCACATCGCAGCGCCGAAGGTACGGTTGCCACGCTCGGCCCACTGCTCGACCAGGTCGGTGACCTGCTCGCCGCTCGGGCGGAAGTAGTACAGGTACACCATGCCGTCGGCGACCACCGGGCTTGAACTGCCCCCGGCCGCACCGCCGCGGGTCAGGTATCGGACGATGTTGCGCTCGCCGTAACGGTTGGTCTGGCAGCGGCCGGGTGGGATGTGC
>PUMS01000033.1 GCA_003551485.1 Phycisphaeraceae bacterium
GCCGGCGATGATGCCCTCGAGCCTGTAGAGCCGCTGACATTTTACGGCTCGAATACGATGCGGCCATCGTCGAAGCGGATCGCGCGCCGGCCGACCGTCACCGTGGCATCGAGCCCCTGGCCCTCGACGTGCACGGGTGGAGCCTGGCCGCGCTGCAGCGTCATCACCACGAAGAAGTTGCCTGCGGCGGAGTCTTTGCCGGTGGCGGTCAGCACGTCCCGCCGGTAGAAGCCGGTACCGTGATCGCGGCCGATGACGCGGAAAACCTTTGTGCTGTAGCCCAGCCGCTTGTCAATGCGCACATCGGCCGGCGCGATGAAGGTGGCCGTGAGCGTGGCATCGCCTTTGCGAATCGTGAACCGGTTGCCATCGATTTCGACCGGGGTGTCGGCCAGGTCCGGCACGTGCATGGTCCACTGCTTGCCCTGCTCGCCACTGATGCGGTCGACGATCACAAACAGGGCCGGCGCTCCGCACTCGCCCGAGTAGTCGGCGGCGAAGGCGCGGATCGCCTCGATGCCCACATCCTCGATCGCGTTATACACCCGCGTGACCGGCCGGTCGACGGTCAGGTTCCCGCGCGTCTGGGTGACGGTCCGCGTGGTGGTCCGGCGCTCCAGCCGGTGGTAGCGGGCGCTGATGTCCGCGGTGAGCGAAGCGGCGGGCAGATCGGGCATCTCCCGGTAGTCGAGCACCCTGCCGTTGGCCCAGCCGTTGGTATGCATGTCTGTCAGGTGAACGGCGTTGAATCGCTCATGGGCGTTGAAGTGTGTGCCATCGTGCGCCGCCCAGTGGTGGCCGAACCCATAGATGCGGAAGTGGCCGAGCTCAGCGCCGAGTTGGCGATAGGGGTTGTTGCGGCCCATCTGCCGCGCGGTGAAGCGCGCGACGATGCTGTCGGTGCCATCGAAGCCGCTCCGCGCCCACAGCGTGCCGGGCGTGTGTTCCAGCCAGACGCGGGGCAGCCGCCGGTCGGGCGCTGTGGCCTGGGGCGATTCGGGCAGATGCAGCAGCACGTAGGCGATCGCCAGCGGATCACCGGGAGCGATCGTCTGAAGCAGGCGCATCGCCCCGGCATCGGTGTTCAGCGCGGCGGGCTCGATGCCCGCGAGGTTCAGCCAGTACCCCATCAGCGCCGGCTGGTAGCGGTCATCGGCCAGAGCGACCAGGCGTGCCAGCTCACCGCCCGTGAGAGGCCTGCCGCCGAAGGGCAGGCGCGGTTGCAGCCGGTCCGTCTCGGCGTCAGGGACCCAGATCGTGGCCAGCAGCGGCCGGACACCGGCGTGCGACAGGGTTGGACGGCTGGTGAGGTCACGACCGAACATGCTCCGCCAGGCCAGCGCGAAGTCCCACAGGTAGGGGTGTCCGCCGCTGCCGCCTTCGCCGATTCCACGCTGCGTGCCGGTAAAGATCATCCGGCGCGCGTAGTAGGCATCGTCGAGGTACTTTCGGTTGGCTCCGCCGACCTCGCGCCAGCGTGCGAGCTGGCGGCGATAGCGCTCCAGTCGCTGCTCGAGGCTCAGGCCATCGGCCGCGCCGAAACGTTCCTGCAATGCATGGATCGACCCGCTGGTGGCCGGCGGGGTGGGCGGATCACCGGGCCTGCCCCACAGGGCCATCGCCGCCAGGCCGCAACCGCCGTACATCTTGTCCGACAGGAACTGGCCGGGGGTGATCACCGCTCCGGACCCCCATTGATGCTGATTGTAGAGGCCGCTATGATTGACCGGCTCGATCCAGTTTTCGATGCGCGTGCGGAAGTCGGAGGGCCAGGCATCGGCGCACAGGTCCAGAGCAAATGCCAGCACCTGGGCGCGATCGGCCCACCACGTCGACTGGTGGGTGGTATGGTGACCCGGGCGGGTCATCTCGTCCTCGGCGTGCTCGGCGGCGCGCTCGGCGTGGGCGGGGTCGTCGGTCAGCACGTAGAGCAGGGCGTGGCCGATGGCCGTGTCGGACTGGTGCAGTCGCTGTAGCGCGGCCCGCCCCAGCGGGGTGTCCAATCGCTCCCGCACGCGGGTAACATCCTCGGGTCGCATCAGCAGGCGGGGCCGCACCAGCGTGTCGCGCAGCCTGCGCTCGGCGTGGATGGGGCGCTGCGCCCACCGCAGTCCCTTGACCTGACCGGCGGCCTCGAAGCTGGCGTGCCTGCCCTCGAAGACGCCCTGGTGATGTCCCCGAAACCGCTCGATCGCCGCGCCGGTGCGGAGCACCGGATGCGGGGAAATCACCAGACCATCATCTGCCGGCAGGCGCTCGACCTTCAGGTCAAAGCGGGCCTGCCCGCCGCTGATCCAGAGGTCGCTGCCGACCGCGACCTCGACGGTGAGTTCGATGGTCCGGGCACTGACGTTGGACTCGACGATGTCCACCTCGTGCAACGCGGTGTTGTGGGTTGAAGCCTTCCCCCAGGCCTCGGTCCATTGCCCGGCCTCACGCGTCAGATGCAGGCTCAGCGGGTGTCCGCGTGCAGCGCCGCCGCGATAGTTCTGGGCCAGCGCGCCCTCGAGGATGATGGTCAGCTCGCCGGCCAGGTCATCGGCGGTCGTCGGGGTGGGGGGCGCGGCGGCGAGCAACAGCAGTGCGGCGAACGCAGTCAAGATGGTGTGCCGGCGGGTATGCATGGGGATTCCTCATCGCATGGCCAACGGCGTGGAGGCGGACGGCTCGACGGGGCCACCCTCGCTCTTGATCGCTCCTTGGGCCCCAACGCCTCTGGACGAGGCTTTCTTGCCAGGCGGGCCTGCCTTTCCGACTGGCCGTCCAAGGTCTTTCAAACCGTCAGGTATACCATGAAGGTGACTCCACTTATGCTTATGGTGGAGCGGTCAGGCAGGGGCCGTACCATCGTGGTCCCGTCTGCGGCATGGTCGCCGGCATTCCCCATGCCGCCAGCACGGCCGGTTGTCCACCACTGATCACTCATCGTGGCTACGGTAGGCTCTCCTGTCTGAGAATCTGCGGCCAATGCCGGCCACGGCCGCCGACTGGCCGGGTGGGCGCCGGCGCCCCACTTGAGGCCGGCTACCGCGGCGGTTGCTGCCACCGGGCATCGGTCTGCTCCCCGGCAAGCTCGGCCGCGGCCTGCTGGAGTTGGGCGGCATAGGACGGCCAGTCGTAGGACAGCTCGTGCTGGCTGAGGTAGGTCGTGCTCCAGCCCATGCGGCGGCCCAGTTCATCGAGCAGGTCCTGGTAGGGCTCGCGCTCATCCTCGGCGAGTTCGAGGTACCCGCGGACGATGGCCATGCGCAGCTCGTGGTCCTGCACGCTCTGGCGCAGCATCTGGAAGCGCACGGTGGGCGCTGCGCCGTCGGGGCC
Organism: Phycisphaeraceae bacterium; assembly: GCA_003551485.1. Lineage (GTDB taxonomy): Bacteria > Planctomycetota > Phycisphaerae > Phycisphaerales > Phycisphaeraceae > B1Sed10-187. The sequence continues at coordinate 3,319 of PUMS01000033.1, forward strand.
CGGCGCGGCCAGTGCCTGCACGTGACTGAAGAAGGTGCTGTTGCTCGGTCCGCCGTCACCGGCCTTCCAGAAGTCCAGGCCGATGCGGCCGAGATGGCCCCACATCGTCGCCAGCGTCCGGTACAGGTGCGGCGGCGACCAGGGCTGATGCTGCCAGCGCGCGGTGGGCAGCATCAGTTCCGGCGTTCCATCCTCGAGCGATTCCTCCAACCGCTGGGCGTTGAAGGTTCGGCGGAACGACCACCACGGCCAGCGGCGGATGCCCACCTCGAGCTGTCCCGTGGCCAGGAAGCGCCCATCTTCCACCCGGCCGGGCGTCTCACCGCTGAAGTGCGACAACAGTTCCCAGCGGGCATGGGGCGCCCACTGGCGGAGCCGCTCGCCGGTCCGCTCACCGGCCCTCACATCGCTGCCCAGGCCGAGCATGATGATGTCCTCATCCCAGCCGCGATCGGTGACAAGCTTGTGGACGGCATCGAGCAGCGGCTTCCAGAAGGCCTCGGCATTCTCGTGCAGCAGGTGCGGCCCCCGGCGCTGCTCGACGGCGCCGCTGTCGGGGTTCCACACCTCGACCAGCACCGGCTCTCGCGGCTCCTGATCGACGCTGTGCTCGCGCACGCCACGCTCATAGGCCCGCGCCAGCTCCGGTGCCGAAGAGGGATCCCAGATCCAAAGCGAGATCGCCCTGGGATCGCCGGCGTGCTTCACAAACAGGTCCAGGTACCGCTCCAGCAGGGAAAGGTCGGGCTCGAGCCCGCCATCGCCCTGGACAAACCGCACCAGCGGCAGCCGCCAACTCGATTCATCATCGCTGCGGCCCGGGGGATGGGGCCGGCCGGCGACGCGGAAGTCGCTCAGGATCACCGGTACCGTCACCACGTCGCTGCCGACCTGACCCAGCAGCCTCATCGAGCGCTCCAGCAGCGCCCAGTGCTCATCCGACCACGGCTCGACCTCGTATTGCACCGCCACGTTCTTCGGGCACTGCTCGAGGCTGATCCGCGAATCGCGGAAATCCCGCGGCGAGGGCAGTTCATAGCCGGTCACCAGCACCTGCACCGGCGCACTGAAGCGCTCGCCGTTGGCCTGGAGGTTCAACTCGCCGGTGTACCAGCCCGGCCGCTGGCCGGCGGGCACCTCGACCAGCAGCCAGACCGGCACCGCGCGGGCCTCCTCGGGTGGCTCGGCAAGCAGCGTGTCGGCGTAGTGCAGGCCGTCGGGCTGGACCGCGTAGCGGATGTCCACCGCCGCGGCGGGCAGGCGCGCCCCGCGCGGGCCGCGAAGGTCGCCTGCGAGTTCAGCCCGCACGTTGCGCAGGCCCTCGAGATCGCTCAGCACCGCCTGCCCGCTGCCCACGCCGTTGCGCGGGATGGCCATGCGGATGGGCTGGAGCGGGTCGAAGGGGTTGGCCATGTCCACCCCGCGCACCGGCAGGCCCCTGGCCCAGTACATGCTCCAGTGCCAGCCGCGGCGGATCAGCGACTCCTCCGAGGGCGTGTCGGCCACCTGCTGGCTCGGCTGGGCCGTCCACAGGTGCGTGCCCTTGACTCTCTCATCGTAGGCGATGACGCCCTCCGCGCCGGGGCTGCTCAGCGAGGCGCCCTGGAAGCCGGCGTGCTCCCACCGGCCGCGCCCGCGGAAGCCGCCTTCCAGCAGCGGCGCCCGCCGCACATCGATCGCCAGCACGTTCGCGCCGCGGCGAAGCACGTGGGCGGGAATCTCGACCGTGAAGCTGCGGAACCGAAGGTCGTAGCGGTCCTGCCACTGCTCCTCGGGCCGGTCGGTCAGGCTCAGCCCGGGCAGGGTCTCACCGTCCTCATCGACGTAGGCCTCGCGGGGGTAGACCTCGGCCAGCGGCGTCAGCGGGTGAACGTCGCCCTCGGGGATGTACCCGCGGCCGACCTCCTCACCGTTGACGTAGACCACCGCCCCGCCGATCAGCCGCACGGTCAACTCCAGCCGGTCCACCGCATCGGGGTCGCTGATGCCGAAGCGCGTTCGCAGGTTGACGCCCGCCAGCCACGTCCAGTCACCACCGCCCACGACCCGCCCCACGCCCGAGCCGTGGTCGCCGATGAAGTCGAACAGGTCGTCCTGGCGGTAGATGGGCCAGTGGAAATCATCGAAGTCCGAACCGAACCAGTCGCGGGGCGCAACGGGGGTGAAGGCCCGCCCGCCCCGTCCGCCGCGGCCCAGTTCCACCTCATGGGCATCGCGCGCTGTGGGGTCGATCTGGGCACTGTCGTGGCGCCTCTGAAGCTGCAGTTGACCATCATCGCGCGGGTAGATGTGCGGCCCGAGCACCGCGTGCGCCCGCCAGGGGGTTCGGTCGTTGATCAGTTCGATGACCTCGCCGGCCGCGGCCGAGCCCGACGTCGGCCACGGACAAAGCAGGGCAATGGCCACGGCCAGAACCAGCATTGGATGGGTGAACCTGAATCTCATGCGATCCGTCTCCACGTCAAACGGTCAGAAGGCGAGCGGCGAAGGTAGCACACCGCTGTCGTGCATGCCATGGCATTTTCCGTTTTCATCCTGCCTTTTTCCCCACGGAACACCTTTGTCGCAATGGTGCCCGGCGTGGTGTCGCCGGGCACCTCACGTGGCACGGCCATGCTCCGGCAGTTGTGGGGTACATCCACTTCAGCCGCGCGGTTGGCCGTTCGAACGTGCCGCATCGGCAACGGCTCCTTTCATCACGACAGCCGGGCATGGCCCGATCAAGAGCCTCTTACTCCTCACGCCCCCATTTGCCCTCGAAGCGGCCGGTGTGGTAGCCGCCGGGGCGCTCGGTCACTTCCAGGTCCAGCGTCACGTCCAGCGGCCGGTCGACCACTTCGGCGAGCGCGGCGGGCACGCGGAAGTGGATCGGCCCGCGGATGCGAGGCCCTTCCAGGCGCAGGTCCGACACGTCGACCTCCACCGGCGAGGGGTGATAGGCCACCACACCGGCGGTGAACTGCCGGTCGCGCACTTCGAGCTTCAGCGGCACGCTGGGGATGCGTTGCTGGGGGTCTTCGAGCATCAGTTCGTAGACCGCATCGGTCAGCGGCGGCGGAGCATCGGGCAGGCCGGTGCCGCGCCAGGTCTGGATGCCGCCCGAACGGACGTGCTCGCCATCGCGAAGCAAGGTGGTGCGGCCACTGACGTGATTGGCCTTCACCTGGGCATCGATCTCGACCGTCAGCCGCCCATGCAACGGGTGCCCTTCGGAGACATCAAGCTGGAAGTTGATCGCGCCGTGCAGACGGTCATCCTCGTAGCGCAGATCGGTATCCAACACTCGCGGTCGGCCCCAGAGCCGGCCGGCGGGCCCCAGTTCGTGATAATTCACGATGGTGACGCTCTCGGCCTCACCCTCGCGCAGGGTCACCGCGATGCGCAGCCGTTCCATGAACGTGGGGCCACCCCAGGCCATGATGTTGCCCAGTTCCAGGTCGAAGCGGCTCAGCGCCTCGGCCCGCGCCAGCGGCGCCCGCCGCCCGGTGATCTGGCCGGCCACCGCATCGCCGGGGCTGAAGGCCGGTTCATCCTCGGTTCGCAGCGGGAAGGCGATGTTCGTCGGGCCGCGCCGGGGGAAGATGGTCACCGTCCGGCCGGGGGCAAGGGCCTCATCGGCCTCGGCC
>PUMS01000382.1 GCA_003551485.1 Phycisphaeraceae bacterium
CATCAGCAGGGCGGAGGCGAGGGTCGCCGGTATGAGGCGGGCTCGCAGGGGCATGGCGTGGGTCCTTTGCGGTGTGGCAGGGGTCGGTTGGGCGGCCAGGTGCCTCGCCCGCTCGGCTCGGGCAAGCGGTCAAGGGGGCGAGGCACGCGGCCGCGGCCGCGTGTGGGTTCGAACAACGATCACAGCACCGTCAACAGGCCGACCACGATGGCGAACAGCGTGGCCCCTTCGATCAGCGCCGAGGCCAGCAGCATCGACGTGAAGATGCGCCCCCCGGCCTCCGGCTGCCGGGCGATCGACTCCACCGCCGAACTGCCGATGTTACCGATGCCGCGGGCAGCGCCCATGATGACCAGGCCCAGGCCCAGCAGCACGCCGATGGCCACGCCGGCATCGCCATCGGGGATAACGAAGAACCGTGTGGTGTTTTCGTTGGCGGCCGCCACGGCGGCAGGATCGATGGCCGGTTCCTCGGCGGCCATGGCCGGGGCGGGCGCCAGCAGCAGCGTCAGGGCGATCAGCGGCAGAATCCAACAAAGCTTGTTCATGAGACTCATCTCCGTATGCGGGGGTTTCGATGCGGCAGGATCGCATCCTTGTCATGCCCCGCCCTCGCGGGCTGTCCGGCCGTCCTGCCCGACCGGCACCGGGGCGATTCAGCAGTCGGGACCGCTTCAACCGGCCCCGCCCGAGGCCTGGCTCGCGGCGGCTGCGGGATGCGGGGGCGCGGCGGGGCCGTGGACTTCTCCGCCCAGGGCCCGTTCGGCGTGCTCTTGCTCGTGCTCTTCATGTTCCTCGTGCTCATGCACCACCATCTGCGCCAGAAACAGCGTCGAGAGGAACACGAACACGAAGGCCTGGATGAAACCGACCAGAATCTCCAGCATGTAGATCGCCACCGCCCCCAGCAGCGGCAGCACGGCCACGCCGTAGCCGATCATCCCCATGCCCTCGATGGTCATGGCCACCAGTACGAACGTCACTGCCAGGAGGATGTGCCCGCCGGTCATGTTGGCAAACAGACGGATGGCCAGCGCCACCGGCTTGACGATCATGCCGATGATCTCGACGGGGATCATGATCGGCGCCATGTACGGCGGGGCTCCGCCCAGCAGGTGCTTGAACCAGCCCCGGGCATCTTTGACCAGGCCGCAGACGTTCCAATAGAGAAACACCACCAGCGCCAACGTGGCGGTGACCCAGATCGACTGCGTGGCCGTGCCGCCGATGCCGTGGCCGTGGTAGCCGATCTCGACGCCGACGATCTTGCCGATCAGTGCCGTCAGGTCCAGAAGCGGCACCAGTCCGAGCATGTTGCAGACGAGGATGAAGAAGAACAGCGACCACAGCAGCGGCGCGTGGCGGTCGGTTTCCTCACCCAGTGCGGGGCGGAAGACGTTGTCGCGAAGGTAGAGGCAGATGCCCTCGATCATGTTGGCCAGCACGCCGCGGGCGCGGTAGTCGTCCAACGTCTGTGGCCGCTCGGCCACGATGTTCTTCACCGCCGTCCTCATGATGAGGAAGGTGATGACCGTGGCCAGCGCCAGCATGATCGTGACATTGCTGATCAGCCAGCCGAAATCCAGTGGGCCGATCGTCAGCGGCTTATCGATGACGTGGCCGAGCGGGTCGGCCGCGAGAATGGGCGTTACAGGCAGGTTCACACCGCGTTCTCCGCTTGAGCCGGGCCGGTGCCGGCCGCATCACGCCGCCACAGGTAGCGGCCGACCAGGCCGGCTTCCACGAACAGCAGCACAAGATAGACGCTGGCCAGGGCTACCGCCACCGCAATCACTTCCATGTTCAATCCCAGGACCAGTATCACCGCCGCGGTCACCGAGCCGAACAGGCGTAGCCCCATCCCGGCAAACCAGGCCCGAACGATCGCCATCACCGCATCCCGCTGCTGCCGGGCCGCCACGGCGATCAGCAGCACCCCGGCGATGTAAAGCAGCCAGACCCCCGCCGCCGTCACCGCCACCTCGGTGATCACCGGTCCTGCTTCGCCCTGGCCGTGCTGCTGGAGCACCGGCGCCACCCACGCCGCCAGAGCCGCCGCGCCGGCCGCGCCGACGCTCAGCGCCGCGAAGCAGGTCACGATGGGAAAGGCGGGTTGGGCAGGGCTGTTGGGCATGTCGTCGGCATCAGGGGCATCCCACGTTGCATCCGCGGCAGACGGCGGCTTGGGGGATCGCGGGGGGGCGGGGTCCGGGGTGGCGTTGCGGCGGGGAGCCTTCGCCATGACGGTGCACCGCTGAGGAACCGTTGTCTAGTCAAAGTAGCGCCGACACGTCCGCCACAGGTTGTGAAAGCCCACAACCATGCCCAGCAGCGCCCCGGTCAGCGTCAGCCACGGCCGGGTGCTCCACTGGCTGTCCAGCCACCAGCCGATCAGGGTAAGGATCGCCACCGCGCCGGCCAGTTCCATCCCGGCGGTGGCCACCAGCCACGGGCTGGGTTCAGGCCTGGCTTTGGGCCGATGGCGCGGGTTCCGATCCGATCGGTGCTGATCGCCCGGCTCGGCCATGGCCATTCGGTCCCTTCACCCAGTTCCGCAACCCCCACCGCCGTTACACCAACGTGCCACCAGAGCCGCGGCGGGGGCGGCCATGCCGTGTCGCGTCGCAAGTTGCGCGAATGCGATGGGATGCGCGATCCCGTCGCGCCTGCGCCTCCCACGGGGCGGTCCCAAGGGCCGCCCAATGGGCTGTGGAACTTAGTCGCGTCCCCGGCAGGTGTCAAACCGCGCGCCCACCGCGGCGGCAACCGGCAACCGTCACGGACGCCACGCGGCGCGCCATGCCTGCGTCGGTTCGCTCGGCGCCCTGTTGGTCGACACCGCGCTTCGGCCGCGCATCAAAAGAGCCCGCCCCTCGGGGGGCGGGCTCGTCAGGTGTCCCTGTGCTGATGTCGACTGGCCGGCGCGGTGGGGTCAGTCCTCCTTGTCCTGGCCGGTTTCGGCGCTGCCGGGGCCGAAGACGATCTTGTCGGTGCCCAGGGCATCGCCACCACCGAGGCCACCGCCGAGCGCCTGGCGCTGGCGGGCGGGTTCACCGCGGCCGGCGCGCTGCTCGCGGGTCTCATCCTCGGCCGTCCACTGGGCGCGCTTGAGCGACAGGCCGATCTTGCGGTCCTCGATGTCCACCCGAAGAATCTTGACCTCGACGTCCTGGCCGACCTTGACCACGTCCTGGGGATTCTCGACCTTGTGGTCGGCCAGCTCGGAGATGTGCAGCAGGCCCTCGAGGCCCTCCTCGAGCTCGACGAAGACGCCGAAGTTGGTGATCTTGGTCACCTTGCCCTGCACGATCATGCCCGGCTGGTAGTGCGTGGGGATGGCCTCGTGCCAGGGGTCCTCGGTCATCTGCTTGAGGCCCAGGCTCACACGCTGCTTGGTCTGATCGACCTCGAGCACGATGCAGCGGATGGACTGGCCCTTCTTGAGCAACTCGTTGGGATGGGTCAGCTTCTTGGTCCAGGACAGGTCCGAGACGTGCAGCAGGCCGTCGATGCCCGGTTCGATCTCGATGAACGCGCCGTAGCTGGTCAGGTTTCGCACGCGGCCCTCGATGACCGTACCCGGAGGATACTTCTGGGCCACCAGGTCCCAGGGGTTGACCTCGGTCTGCTTCATGCCGAGGCTGATCTCCTGCTTGTCCTTGTTGACATCGAGCACCACCACGTCGATCTCATCGCCGATGTTGATCAGCTCGCTGGGGTGGTTGATGCGCTTGGTCCAGCTCATCTCGGAGATGTGCACCAGGCCCTCGACGCCATCCTCAAGCTTCACGAACGCCCCGTAGCTGACGATGTTGGTCACCGTGCCGTGAACGCGGGTGTTGACCGGGTACTTGGCTTCGATGTCCTGCCAGGGGCTGTGTTCCTTCTGCTTCAGGCCCAGAGCGATCTTCTCCTTCTCCCGGTCGATGGAGAGGACCTTGACGTCGATGACATCGTCGATCTTGAGCATCTCGCCGGGGTGATGGATGCGGCCCCAACTCATGTCGGTGATGTGCAGCAGCCCGTCGATGCCGCCCAGGTCCACAAACGCACCGAAGTCGGCGATGTTCTTGACCGTGCCCTTGACCACCGCGCCTTCCTCGAGCGTGGACAGCAGCTTTCGACGCGCCTCGGCACGCTCTTCCTCGACCAGACGCCGGCGGCTGATGACGATGTTGCGGCGCTGCTCGTCGATCTTGAGCACCATGGCGCGGATGGTCTGGCCGATGAACACGCCGATGTCCGCCGGCCGCCGCACGTCCACCTGCGAGGCCGGCAGGAATACCGGCACGCCGATGTCCACCAGCAGCCCGCCCTTAATTTTGCGCATGACGCGGCCTTCGACCACGTCGCCTTCCTTGGCGGTGGTCAGCAGGCGCTCCCAGCCGCGGATGCGGTCGGCCTTGCGCTTGGAGATCTGCACCATGCCATCGTCGGACTCGAGGCTCTCCAGCAGCACCTCGACGGTGTCGCCGATCTCGACGTCCTCGGGGCTGTCGAACTCATCGCGGTCGAGCACCCCCTCGCTCTTGAGGCCGATCTCGACCAGGAAGTCGGGCCCGGCGCGGCCGATAACCTTGCCCGGAAGGATCGTCCCCGGTGAAAGGTCGCCGATCCGCTCCTGGATCAGGCCGTCCATGCGTTGTTCTTTGAAGCGGTCGCCGAAGGCATCGACGACCATCTGCTCGGCCTGCTCATCATCGACCTGGAGGGAGGCAATCAGGTTGCGATCTACCATGTAAAACCGGTTCCTTTGACTGACGTCTACTTACCCGGCAGCGGACCGTCCGCGTGCCCGGGTCGCCGGCCCAAGGTTCAGGGCCGACCTGGCTGCCCCGCGTGAACCGGACTACGCCGTCCGCTTCCCGGTCGGGGCCGGGTGAGTCCCACAGTATATCATCGCAGGTCGGCCCCGTCCGCCTTCCACAAAAAAATGCCGACGGCCCGCCGGTCCGCACGGGGGGACTCGGGGCGACCGGGGCCACTGCCGGCCTCTCCATGCAGAGGGACTGGCGCAGGCCGGTCGCGCCGGCAGGCAGGCAGCCGGTGGCATGTCAGGCATCCTGAGACATCCGGCCCGGTCTTGCCGGCACGACCGCACTCGACGCCACGGCGGGAACCTGCCGAACCGGGCGAACGCATGCCACCCACGCCACGTGCATCTGCCCTGACTTGTTGACAGCCTCAGTCCCCCCAATGTAGACTCCGCCTCGATCTCCCAAGCCCCGCGACTCAGCGGCGCCGACCAGCGCCAGCCGCTTGCGGGACTCGCCCTCGGTCGGCCCAGCCCACCCGACGGCGGGTGGGCCGGGTCGGCTCCGCAGCCACTGCGGTGGGTTGCCGAGCGTTCCACGGCAAGCCTGGGGAGTCGCGGGGGGCGTTCGAGGGGATGGTGATGTGGATGGTTGGCCCGTGTGCCAATGGTTTAGCCCTGCGTTTTCCACCGTTTCCGTAACTTTGCGAGGTGAAACATGCTGACCGGTCCCCTCCTTCGTGTCATGGCGATCGCTTCTGTGTCCCTGAGTCTGCTGGCCGGCGGTGGCTGTGCCATGCTGAGTCCTTCCGGTGAGCGGCTGGTCTCGACGGGCATCACGCCCAGTCCCGATGCGCCGCCGTGGGTGACCGACGGCGCCGGTCGCGTGCAGGCCGATGGCGACCTGGTCTTCGTCGGCCGCGGCCTCGGCGACAACGTGCTCGATGAGCGCGGCGCCTACAACGCCGCGCGCGACCACGCCGCCGCGCAGCTCGCCCGCATGGTGATCAGCGAGGTCCACAGCCGCAGCGGCTACACGGAACGGCGAAGGGGCCCCGGCTTCTTCCCTGCCCGCCAGCAACTGCATAGCGATGACTTCCGAACGATTGACGAGACCATGCTCCACACCGATGCCATGGTGCATCGTCTTCGCGAGCGCGATCTCTACTGGGAGCGATGGCTCGTCCGCCGCGCAGGCGACCAGTACAAGTGCTGGGTCCTCATGACCATCAGTGAGCGCGATTTCGACGAGCTTGTCGAACAGAACCTGGCACGGTTGGATGCCGACGGGCCGCGCCGGGCCGAGCTTCCGCCCCAGAATGAGCGCTCCACGGCCCAGTTCACGATTGTTGCCCACTGATGTTCCTCCGTGGCACGGCCGGGCTACGGCCGCGCCCTTTGCCCCCCTGCCACTGCCCTCCTCGCCCCAAGCGCACTGGAGCTTTCCCAATGCCCACCCCTACCCGCTTCTGCCTCGTACCCTTGCTGGCGGTCGCCTTTGCCCTCACCGCCTGCGTGCCCGGACCGGACAAGCACGCACCGTCCTTCTTCACCGATCTGCCCGAGCCCACCGAGCCGCACGATGACAACATCATCCGCGCCACCGAGTTGGCCGTCGACCAGATGATGACCACGGCCCGCGAGCTTCTGGAGCGCGAGGACCGCATCCTCGTGGCCACCTTCGTCGACGCCAACGCCTTCCAACTCACCAGCAACTTCGGCCGCTTCAGCCGCGATGTGGTTGAGGGCCGCCTGGCGAGCATGGGCTTCCGCCCACGCGTGATCACCCTGCGGCGCGATACGATCTCGGTCACGCCTGAGGGTGAGTTCGTCCTCACCCGCGACCCGGCCCGTATCGCCGGCCAGCACGAGGCCGAAGCGATCGTGGTCGGCCGCTACAACGTCGCCGGCTCCGGCGTGAACAAGACCGTCTACTGCCACTTGCGCATCCTTCGCGCCGCCGACGGTGCGGTCATCGGCAGCCACGACTACGACCTGCCCGTCGGGCCCCGCACCGCCAGCCTCCTCCGAGGCGGCACCGAAGCCCGCGCCGACTGACCCTCCAGAAGCCCCCGAACCCCCGGCCAGCTCCCCCGACTCCTGAGGGAGACCTTGGGACGTTCCCCTCGCCCAACTGGCTGCCGGCAGCGCCTCCAACCCGACCTCCTCAACGTAGCCCCTCCCCCCAG
>PUMS01000375.1 GCA_003551485.1 Phycisphaeraceae bacterium
CGTCCGAACCCTCCCTCACCCCCGGCCCCTCTCCCGGAGGGAGAGGGAGTCAGATTTTCCGGGCAGCGGGCGCAGTCCGGGATGGGGAGAAGTGCGGCAGTCTGGGCGATATCATGGGGTGATTGTGGAGGTTAACGCGGTGATGGACCTGCAACGGATGATGGCCCAACTCTCGCCCCTGGGCGACTACGACCCCCAGTCGCGGTATCTCAACCGCGAACTGAGCTGGCTGGAGTTCAACCTGCGGGTGCTGCACCAGGCCCTGGAGCCGCAGACGCCGCTGCTGGAGCGGGTGCGCTTTCTGGCGATCTTCAACTCCAACCTCGATGAGTTTTTCCAGAAGCGGGTGGGGGGTCTGAAGCGGCAGATCGCTGCCAACCTGCTCACCCGCACACCCGACGGGATGACCCCCACCGAGACGGTGGCCCAGATCCGCAGGGCCGTGGTGAAGATGCTCCAACTCCAGGCCGGCCTCTTCACCGAACAGATCCGGCCCGCCCTGGCCGAGGAGGGCATCCACCTGCTGCGCTTCGAGGAGCTGACCGAGCCCGAGCGCCAAGCCGCGGCCGACTACTTCCACCGCAACCTCTTCCCCGTGCTCACCCCCCTGGCGGTCGATCCGGGCCACCCCTTCCCCTTCATCAGCAACCTGAGCACCTCCCTTGGCATCATGCTGCGCCAGCCCGGCCGCGCCCGCGGCGATCGCCACTTCGCCCGGATCAAGATCCCCCACGTGCTGCCGCGCTGGGTGCGGCTGGATGGCGCCTCGGCCTCGCGGGGGCGCGACGACGGTGAGCCGATGCGCTTCGTGCACATGCGCGAGATCATCCAGCAGCACCTGTCGCAGCTCTTCGAGGGCATGTGCATCGAGGATGTGATGGCCTTCCGCATCACCCGCAACGCCGCCGTCGAGCGCGAGGATGAGGATGCCGAGGACCTGCTGGAGCTGATCGAGCAGGAGCTGCGCGACCGCAAGTTCGCCCCCGTGGTGCGCCTCGAGGTCGGGCCCGATGCCAATGACGAGATGGTGCGATTCCTCGCCAGCGAACTGGAGCTGGAAGAGGGCGATATCTACCGCATGCCCGCGGAGCTGGACTACACCGACCTCGACGTCATCGCCGATCTTCAGAAGCCGGACCTGAAGTTTCCTTCCTGGACGCCGGTGGTCCCTCCGCGGCTTCGCGATGATGAGGCCGACATCTTCAGCGTCATCCGCGCCGGCGACCTGCTGGTGCACCATCCGTATGACTCATTCACCGCCAGCGTCGAGCGGTTCCTGCGCGCGGCGGTCAACGACCCGCGGGTGCTGGCCATCAAGCAGACGCTCTACCGAACCAGCAGCGATTCACCTTTCATCCCCGAGCTAATCCGTGCGGCGGAATCGGGCAAGCAGGTGATCTGCCTGGTCGAGCTCAAGGCCCGCTTCGATGAGCAGCGCAACATCCGCGTGGCGCAGACGCTGGTCAAGGCCGGCGTGCACGTGGTCTACGGCCTGGTCGGGCTCAAGACCCATACCAAGCTGGCCATGGCCGTCCGCCACGAGAGCGATGGGATGCGCACCTACTGCCACATCGGCACGGGCAACTACAACTCCAAGACCGCCGGCCTCTATACCGACCTGGGGATGATGACCTGCCGCCAGGACATCGTCGCCGATGCCATCGAGCTGTTCCACTACCTCACCGGCCGCAGCCTCAAGCGCGACTTCAAGCGCCTGCTGGTGGCGCCGGTGAACATGCGCCGGCGCTTTGTCGAGATGATCGACCGCGAGATATCGCATTGCGATCAGTGGCGGTCGCGCGGCGCCGACCCCGATGATCCCGACCGGCCGCGCATCATCGCCAAGATGAACAGCCTCGAAGACCGCGACCTGTGCGACAAGCTCTATGCCGCCAGCAACGCGGGCGTGCGGATCGACCTGATCGTCCGCGGCTTCTGCTGCCTGCGTCCGGGGGTGAAGGGCATGAGTGGGAACATCCGCGTGCTGAGCATCGTGGGCCGCTTTCTCGAGCATTCGCGCATCTTCATCTTCCACAACAGCGGCGACCGCGAATACTACATCGGCTCGGCCGACTGGATGTACCGCAACCTCAACAACCGCGTCGAGTGCATCACCCCCGTGGATGATGCCCAGCTTCAGCGCCGACTCGATCAGATCGTGGACGTGTGTCTTGATGACCGCCGCCAGGCCTGGGACATGCATCCCGACGGCAGCTACACCCTCCGCCAGCCACCGCCTTCCGAAGGCCCCGGCGCCGTCGACCCCGACGACAATCCCGCCGCCGTCCTGGGCACCCACCAGACCCTGATGGACCTCGCCCGCGGCGACCTGCTGCGGGTGTGAGGCGCGCGGCCGCCATCACCGGCCCGTGCCACCGGGACGGTCAGGGCAGTGCCAGGATGCGGGCAGGCTGAAAACGTGCGTTCCATGCCCTGCACTGAACACCCGCCCCCCTCCGGCTCCCTCTCCCACTGGGAGAGGGCTGGCGTGAGGGCAGTTGCACGGGGCTTGTCCGAACCCGCCCTCACCCCCGGCCCCTCTCCCGGTGGGAGAGGGGAGTAAGCCCCGCCGCGCCGGGTGCCACTGGCGGCTTGCCCGCCAGTGCCCTCGACGTGTGGACTGAGCACTGGTGGACAAGCCACCAGTGGCACGCGGCGCGCCACTTTCATTGCCTTGGGCGTGGCCCAGCCTCGTGAGACACTATCCGCGCGGGCGGATCAGTTCGGCTCTCAACTGGTGGCGGCTGTTGAAGAGATGGCGGCAGGCCAGCAGGCCGATGAGCATGCACCCGAGGGCGGTGGCCGCGGCGATCATGAACATCACCACGATCTGGTACATCACCGCCTTCATCGGGTCGGCCCCTTCCAGAATCTGGCCGGTCATCATCCCCGGCAGTGCCACGATGCCCACCACCATCATCGAGTTGATCACCGGGATCATCCCCCGGCGCACCGCCTCGGCCAGCGGCGCCCTGGCCGCCTCCCATCGCGTGGCGCCGTGCGACAGCTCCATCTCGACCACGCGCTGACCCGCCGACAGCCGCTCGAGCAGGTGGTCCAGTGACAGCGAGATGCCAGTGAGGCTGTTGCCCAGCACCATGCCCAGCAGCGGGATCACGTACTGCGGCCGGTACCACGGCTCGATGCCGATGATCGCCCCCGTCACGGTAAACGTCGTCACCAGGCCCGTCAGCAGCAGGGTGATGAAGGCCTGGGCCGTGACGCCGCGGAAGGTGCGGGTGCTGCGGCCGACGGCGGCGAAGCTGGCGACCACCGTCATCGCCACCAGCAGGCCCAGCAGCAGCCAGGCGCTGTCGATGTCGAACACCTGCCTGAGGATGAAGCCCACCAGAAGAAGCTGCACCACCGTCCGCACCGAGGCGACCGCCAGCCGGCGCTCCAGCCCCAGCCGCAGCGCGATGCTCACCCCGCCTGCCACCAGCACCAGGGCCGCCGCGATGGTCATGTCCACCCAGCTCAGTTCGATCGCGCCGCGGACCGCTTCACCGTTATCCATCGGCCGCCAACTCCTGGCCAAGCGGCTCGAGCACCAGCCGCGTGTGGCACCAGCGCTCGGCCTGGGCGCTGTCGTGGGTGACGATCAGCGCGGCCATGCCGTGGCGCTGGGACCGCTCGGCCACCAGCGCTTCGACCGCATCGCGCGACGGCTCATCCAGTGCGCTGGTCGGCTCATCCAGCAGCAGCACCGCCGGGCGAAGCAGCATCGCCCGCACCAGGCAGATGCGCTGCTGCTGGCCCACCGAAAGCGAGGGCGCGGCCTGATCGAGGCGGTGCGGTTCGACGTGGAGCCGCTCGAGCAGGGCCACCGCCTCGGCTTCATCGAACCGCTGCGCCCCCACCCCCATCTGGGTCACGCGGTAGCGGAAAGGCAGTTCGAGGTTGGCCCGCACGGTGGCATCGAGCAGCACCGGCCGCTGATCGACCAGCACCACCTGCCGCCGGAATGCCGGCCAGCCCACCTCCGCCGCGCTTCGCCCCTTAAGCATCACGCGCCCGCCCACCAAGTCGATCAGCCCCGCCACCGATCGCAGCAGCATCGTCTTGCCGCAGCCCGACGGCCCCGCCACTGCCATGCGCTGGCCGGCCTTGAGCGTGAAGTGGACACCCCGCAACAGCATCTGCCCATCGTCGAGGGCGACACACAGGTCCTCCCCCCGCAGCAGCACGCCGTCCCGAGCCGGCGCGGCCGGTGCTCCATCGGTCCTGTGGGCGACATCCATCATCCCGCTATTCCTGCTGCGCAAACCCCCTTCCGCCGCTGCATCATAACAGGATGCCTCCGTCGCAAATGCCGCCCCCGAGCGGGCCGGGGAGCCCGGCACCGCCCTGCAAACCGTGGGGGCAGGTCGACCGTAACCGCTCACGGCCGACCTCGCTCTACCCACCCCGGCACCGGCGGACAGGCCACCCGTGGCACCCAACGCCGCGGGGCGGCGGATCGTGGACCGTTACGGTTGGGGCAGCGGGGCGATGTAGACGTAGGAGGGGTCCTGCTTCTGGCGGCGCTCGACCTGGAAGATGTGGCGCCACGTCCGCCACAGGCCCTTGGGGCAGGGCGGCAGGTCGTGGCGGATCAGGCGGTGCAGGCGGCCGAGCTTGTAGCAGGGCACCGCGGCGTACATGTGATGCTCGGTGTGGTAGTTCATGTGCCAGTAGAGAAACTGAAGCACCGGGTTGAGGACCATCGTGCGGCAGCAGAGGCGAAAGTCCGGCACGTTGTCCGGCAGGCCCGCGTGCTGGCTTTCATTGCACAGTGTCTGCAGCCAGCTACCGAACATCCGCGGGAAGGTGAACACCAGCAGCACGATCCACCAGCCCATGGCCACCGCCACCGCCGCGATCAGCAGGTGGCCGGTGAGCACGATGCGGGCCCAGTTGAAGAACGCGCGGCGGCGCTGCGGCTCGCCGGCGGGGAACAGGTGCAGCGTCCACTTCTCATTCGGCCCGATGATGCCCAGCGCCCGCCGCGCAAAGCCGTACACCGTCCGCCACGGATACAGCAGGTCGATGATGCCGTACTTGAGCAGGGCGCTGATCGAATGGTCCTGCGGCACCACCACCTCAAGGTCGTCCGGCGGGTGGAGGGTGTATTTGTGGTGTTCGGTGTGGCTGGCCCAGAACCAGTGGTGGTTCTGCCAGCCCAGGAAGGAGAACACCCGCAGAAACAGGCGGTTGAGCCAGCGGGTTCTGAACACCGAATCGTGGATCAACTCGTGGAAGCCGTTGACCAGAAAGTGCCAGAAGTGGCCGTTGATCAGCACCAGCAGGGCGGTGACATACCACGGCCAGTGCAGCCACGACCAGACCGCCAGGCCGCTGGAAGCGGCCAGCACACCGAGAAAGCCCAGCGTCTGCGCCGCACCGAGCAGGTCGCTGCGCTGGTTGAGCTGGCTCAGTTGCTCACGCGGCACCTTGCAGCGGTACCAGCGGACGATGCGCTTGCCCGTGGGCCCTCGCTGCACGGTGTGGTGACCGGCCTCGGCCTCGCCGTGGCCGGGGCCGTCCCCGGCCTCCTCAGCGGCTTCGGGTGCGACAGCCGCTTCGGGTGGCGCCGTGGATGCGGTCACCGCGGCACAGGCTGGGCCGGCTGATAAAACGTCGCCGTCGGGCCCTGTCGGCGTCGGCTTCTGCTCCTGCGGCTGCTGCATGGTATTCGCCTTGTCCGGATTCAATCCTGCCATCGCCAGGCTGCTCCCTGAACATCGAACAGGCCACAAGACCACATGCTCCCTGGGCGGCTTCATGGTCGGATCCGCATCGCCACGATCGTGGGATGTTAGCCGCCAAGGTCGCGGCATGGCAACACCCTTCGCTGTGACGCTGCGGCCGCCTCCGGCGGCTCCCGGCTTCAGGCCCGCATTGCCGCCGGCGGCCTTTTCCGCCAGTGCGCTCACACCGTGCATCGTGGGCGGGGGCAGATGAACCGGTCAGTTGCCGCCCGGCGTTGCACCGCCGCCGGGCCGGGTCAGGTCGACAGCCCGCGGTCGGCAATCGACAATGCCGCCCATGCCGCGGCGAAAGGATCAGGCCATCTGTCTGCGACACATCGACTGGTCGGAAACCAGCCAGATCGTGGCCATGCTCACCCGCGGGCATGGCAAGTTTCGCGGCGTGGCCAAGGGCTCGAAGCGGCTCTCACCGGGCAACATCGCCCGCTTCAGCGGCGGCATCGAACTGTTCGGCGGTGGCGAAGTGGTGGCCATGATCCGGCTTTCAGGAGAACTGGCCAACATCTATGAGTGGGACCTGCAACGGCCCCGCTATCACCTGCGCACCAGCCTCGCGGCCCAGCGCCTGGCGTTCTATGGCATCGACCTGGCCGATGCAATGCTGGCCGACCTGGACCCGCATCCGGTCACCTTCGATGCGCTGGAGGCTTTTCTCGAGGCCCTCACCGACCCTGCCGGCGGGCCCGAGGCGCTGTTGCGGTTTCAATGGATGCTGATCTGCGACACCGGCTACCGGCCGCGCCTTGACAGCGATGTATACACCGGCGAGGCGCTCGACGAGCAACCGCTCTGGTTCGATGCCCTCGCGGGCGGGTTGACGCGGCTGGAACACCCGCCACCGCGCGGCGAACAGGACCGGCCCCCATCCCCAACACCCCAGACACCCCAGGGGGGCCCCTCTGGGCCGGCCTCGACCAGCCGCTGGCGCATCCGGCCCGCCACGGCAGCCCTTCTCCACCAACTCGCAGCCGAAACCGACCGCCTCACCGATTCCCAGCCCCCCTCGACCACCCCCGCCTGCCGGACGCCACTTGCCGCCACGCCCGACACCATCACCCGCGCCAACCGCCTGCTGGGCGCCTACATCCGCAGCCTCCTCGGCCGCGAACTGCCCACCGCCACCTTCCTCACCTGACCCCCCGGCCCCCCGCCCC
>PUMS01000073.1 GCA_003551485.1 Phycisphaeraceae bacterium
AGCAGCTCAGCCGCGAATACGTCGAGCGCACCCTGCGAAACGTCACCCGCCGCATCCAGGCCCAGGTCGAGCAGCGCCGGCAGCGCCGCGACCTGCGACAGCAGCGAACAAACCGATGAAGCGATCCGACCTCGCCCGCAACCTGCGCGGCTACGGCTTCCTGCTGCCGTGGCTGATCGGCCTGGCGCTGTTCATCAGCTACCCCTTCTTCATGGGCCTCTACTTCAGCTTCACTGACTATGCCCCACTCCGCGAGCCGCTGCCGGTGGGGCTGGACAACTACCGCGAGCTTGCGGGCGACAGCCTCTTTCACCGGTCGCTGGGCGTGACGATGATCTTCGCCGCGGTGGCCATCCCGCTGGGCGTGCTGCTGGCGCTGAGCCTGTCGCTGCTGCTGCATGCGCGCATCCGGGGCCAGAGCTTCTATCGGGTGGTCTTCTACCTGCCGCACCTGGTGCCGACGGTGGTGATCGCGCTGCTGTGGATGTGGATATTCAACCCGGAGGTGGGGCTGCTGAACATGTTCCTCGGCCGCGCCATGGCCGCCATGGATGCCTGGAGCAGCCTCTTCTTCCACCTGCCGACACCGGCCTCGGGCGGCCAGGCCGCCGCGAACCAGCTTCCGGGGCCGGGGGCGGGGGCGGGGGTGTGGACGCCGCGGCCATCGTCAGCGCTGCTGCTGCTGGGGCCGCTGGCGTGCCTGCTGGCGTTTACCTCATCGGCGACGCGGCGGTTTGAGGGCAATCGCCGGCTGTGGGGCCCGCTTCGCGCCCTGAGCATCGTGCTGCTGGGCGCGGCGGTCCTGACGGTGCTCTACGGCCTGCTGCACCGCATCGCCCCGGCGGACATGTCCGCGCTGCGCAGCCCCGGCTGGCTGGCCGAGGCCGGCCCGATGCCCTCGGGCCTGCCCTTCGCCCCATCCTGGGCGCTGTGGGGGCTGATCATCATGTCGCTGTGGGGCGTGGGGCAGATGGCCATCATCTACCTGGCCAAGCTCCAGGATGTGCCCCTTGAGCTCTACGAGGCGGCCGAGATCGACGGCGCCGGCTGGTGGCGCAGGCTGTGGCACATCACGCTGCCGATGATCTCACCGGTGATCCTGTTCAACATCGTCATGGCCATCATCGGCACCTTCCAGGTCTTCACCGAGCCCTACATCATGACCGGTGGCGGGCCGGAAGACAGCACGCGCTTCCTGGCCATGTTCATCTACGAGCAGGCCTTCCAGTACCAGCGCGTCGGCTATGCCTCGGCCGTGGCGTGGGTGCTGTTTCTCATCATCGTGGTGCTGACGTGGCTGGCCTTCCGCCTGTCGCGCCGCCACGTGTTCTATCAGGGGCGATAAGCCGTGTCCGCCGACCGCCGACCATCCTGGTACGCCGCCTCGGGCATCCACCTGATCCTGCTGGTGGGTGCGGTGTTCTTCCTGCTGCCGCTGGTGTGGATGATCGCCACCTCCTTCAAGCCGCTGGAGGAGACGATGCGTCGCCCCGATGGCATCACCGATGCCCTGATCGGCACCGGCTACCGCGCCACCATCGAGGGCCGGCCCTACCCCGTGGTGCGCGAGCGGCCGATCGACCTCGAGCCCGGTGAGGCGCTCTACATCGTGCGCACCGAGCAACCGTTCCTGGCCGGCGAACTGGCCCTGAGCTTCGGCCCGGACCTGTGGCAGGCCGACCCCGCCTTCAGCCGGCGCGAGCTGGAGCGCATGGATGCGCCCGTCACACCGGGCATGCGCATCCTCGGCGATGAGGACAACCGCTTCGACCCGCAGCGCGGCACCCTCACCCTGCGCTCCGGGCGCGAGGTGCGTGCCACGCTGCTGCGCACCATCACCGCGCTGCAGGATGGCCAGGCCCTCTGGCTGGTGCGCCAGTGGAAGCCGCAGGATACCGATGCCAAGCACCTGGCATCGAAGATTCCCGATGTGACCCGCGCCTGGGATGTCCTTTCCGAAGACCGCATCCAGCCCATCCCGCGGTTCGTGGCTTACAACTTTCCCGTCGCCCTCGAGCAGGTCAACTTCACCCGCAGCCTGTTCAACACGCTGTTTCTCTGCATCATGGTGGTCACGGGCACGGTGGTGTCATCGGTGCTGGTGGCCTACGGCTTCGCCTTTCTCAGCTTCCGCGGCCGGGACCTGCTGTTCGCCCTGACGCTGGCCACGATCATGATCCCCTTCCCCGTGACCATGATCCCGATCTACCTGCTCTACCGCGACCTGGGCTGGATCGGCACGTTCAAGCCGCTGTGGGTGACGGCGTGGTTCGGCAGCGCCTTCTTCATCTTCCTGCTGCGCCAGTTCTTTCTGGACATGCCGCGCGACCTGCTCGATGCCGCCCGCATCGACGGTTGCAGCGAACTGGAGATTCTCTGGCACGTGGTTGTGCCCCTGGCCAAGCCGGCGATCGCCATGGTCGCCCTGTTCACCTTCATCGGCACGTGGAAGGACTTTCTCGGCCCGCTGATCTACCTCAACCACGAGTCGCAATTCACCCTGTCGCTGTCGCTCCAGGCCTTCGCCTCCGAGCACGGCGGCACGCCCTGGCACCTGCTCATGGCCGCCTCGACGGTCTTCAGCCTGCCGCTGATCATCCTCTTCTTCCTGACCATGAAGACCTTCATCCGCGGCATCGCCACCTCCGGCCTCAAGGGCTGAGGCCGCCTCGCGAGGGTCGCTCGCATCCGCTGCTGGCGGTGCAACGGTGCCACAGGCAGAGAACTGTCCATCGGCGCCCCATTGCCTCAGCGCACGAACTCCAGGTCACGGGCATACAGGTGAAGCTGGTCGATGCGCGCCCACCGCTCGTTGAGCGGCCAGTGTGCCCACACCCCCAGTCCATGCACGCCGGCAAGATCATCCGCTGTCAGCTCGCGCGGCCCGACCACGCGGAAACGCTCGGGCTCGACCTCAACCCAGTCATCGGCGGCATCGATATTGAACCGCTGCGTCTGCCAGGCATGCCGCGAGTCGACGTAGGCAAAGCCGTCGCGCCGAACCCACGTGCCATCACCCAGCTTCAGCATGACCGTCATCCGCGTGGTGCCCTGCACCATCGCATCGAACTCGATCGCCGCGCTCTCACCGGAGAGGTCCGCACGGAAGCCCTCGGTGTAGAAGATGTTGTGGTTGTTGATGCGGGTGCGGCCGGCGGTCTCCATCCGTCCACGTCGCGCCACAGCGTTGCGCGGCGAGCCCTCGGCATTGCTGAGCACCCAGCCGCGGTCCTGGTTGAGCTTGCTCCAGTGCCCAAGCGCGTTCTCCGCAGGCAGTTCACCATCGACCCGCGGGGCGAAATCCTCAACGTAGACCGCGTAGCCCCGCTCCCAGGTCGTCGCCTCGGCCACCTGAGATGGCTCGCCACTTCGCCCGTCCTTTTCGCCTGCCACGCGCCATTCATACGCGGTCCCCGGGCTCAGCCCTTCGGCCACGTACCGGTCGCTACCCGCCTCGAGTCGGGCCACAGTCTGGAACGCTTGCTCATCCTCGCCCTCGGCCCGGCGTTGCACCAGCACATGGTCGTTGCCCAGGTCCTCACCCACCCAGCGCAGCTCGATGCGGCGGTCAGCCAGGGTCCGGGCCGTGAGGCCGCGCGGCGGAAGCGGCCGGTCGGCCCGTCGCGGGTCGAACCGCGCAGCATCGGCATCGATCAGTACCCGCTCGGCCTCGCGGTCGAAGCCCACCCACCGCCCGCCGATCCGCGCCCGGCCACCGTGGGCCGTCAACTCCAGCGCCTCCAGTTTCGGTGCATCGCCGTGGCCGACCCACAGCACGATCCAGAAGTCCTCCGAAGCGCTGCGCTGCTCGATCCGCAGCGGATCGCCCACCTGAAGCTCGGCCGCCTCCGGACTCAACACCCAGCCCTTGACCACGCCGCGCTCCCGGCCGCGCAGCGTGAACACCGGCCGGCCCTGCTCGACCGATTCGCTCATGCCCACATCCCAGGCCTCGACCGGCCCGGCGATGTTGGCATTCCACGTGTACAGGTGCTCGGTCAGCGACTCGATGCGGTCGAGCATCACGATCATCGCGCTGTTGCGATCGGCATCGTCGAAGCGCACCAGCATGTGCCGGTCCACTTCCCGCACACCGAGGTGACGGTACTGTTCACCACCGCCCACGATCGCGTATCCGCCGCGCTCGTGTGCCTCGAAACGGCGCTGCACGCCCGTCTGCGAGGCCCGACCCGCCTGGCCGTCGACCAGCAGCTTCGTGTAATGCTCACCGTCCCGGTTCGACCGGGGCCCGGCGAAAAAGAGCGTGTCGTAAGCGAAAAGGCCCATCTGGAGCGCCTCGCTCTGGGCCCAGCCGCGGGCGTGGTGCGTGGTGTCGGCCAGAAGCGAGATCAGGATGTCATCGCTGTCGGCCCAGCGGTTGCGGAACATGTTCTGCCCGCGGCCGCTGGTGATGGCCGCCGGGAACACACCCGTGGGGTCCCTGGGCTCGACATCGGCCGGGTAATACAGCAGTGCCCACATCGTGCCCTGGCGGCGGTAGTCGAACCGCTTCTGCGGATCATCCACCGGCGCCTTCTGGCCCATGTGCCGGTCATACCACCACAGGAAATACGCCGTCTTGTCATCCGGCACCGTCGCCAGCAGCAGACTCGCCCAGCCCTCATCGCCGATGCCCGGCCCACCCACGCCGCTCATCAGAAAGGCCTTCATCCCCGCCAGCCGGTCATCGCCCGGAATCGCGGCAAACGTCCCGGTGTACATCGCCTGCTTCCACCACGCGCGGCGGTCGACATACGCCCACAGCGTCTCATCACCCACCCCCCTGGCCGCCAGCATCGCCGGCAGCAGGAAGATGCCGCCATAGCCGGTGTAACCGATCCCCTCCTGCGTCACGCCCATGTCATCAAACCCGGCATCCAGATGCTGGCGAAGCTCACCGATCAGAAAGTCGAACCGCTCGCGGCGCTGCTCGTGCAGCCCCGCCCCGATGAGCATCATCAGCTCACCGCCGCGGCAGACCGCCGTCCAGTTCGACCCCCGCGTCATGCCCAGGTTGGGATGATTAAAGCCCGGCCAGGCATCCAGGGCGACCTTCAGCCGCTCGAGGATGTACTCGCGCTGCGCGGCCGTCCACGCATCCCGGCACCAGTCGTAGGCGATGGCGAAGCCCAGCCCCACCGTGGCCCGTGACAGCAGGTGGGCGCCGCTCTCGGGAAGCCGGCCATCGGGGTCGGGGTCCTCGTGTACCGCCTTGAGCGTGTCCCAGGCCAGCTCGGCATAGCGCCGCTCACCGCTCACCTTGTAGATGAAGGCCGCCGCCTGCGCCAGATAAGAGCGGGCGTAGTTCCAGTTGTCCTCGGTTTTGCCGAAGACCTCGAGGTCGCCGCCATCCACCCGCGCCTTCAGCGCGGCGAAGGCCTCGGCATGGAACGAACCGGGCCGCCGAACCTCGCCGCGGATGCGCTCGAGCTTCTCATCGCTGAAGAACAGATACGGATGCCCCCCATCCCCCTGCCCGGCCCACGCCGCGGCGGGCAGCGCCATCCCCACCAGCATCAACGCCATCACCGAGGCAAAAATTTTCATAAAGTATGCTTTTTCATGCGCTTGCATTGCTAAAGGGCTCCTCTTGCCGGTCCTCGCCCAAACCCTCGCGCCTCAATCGCAGCGGGTGTGGGGTCATGGGATTGGCGGTTACGGATTACGGGCATCCTAGTCCATCATCATCCACCGTTCCATGCGATACCGCCATGATGGCCGAGCCGTGCCAGTGAGGCCCAAACCCGACCCAGCCCACAGATACCCCAAACCGTCCGGGGGACCACGTTGTGCCGATTCCGCACTCGCCACAGTGGACAGCGCCGCACAAGGTTCCCATCATGGTGTCATGCCCGAGGCCGATGCCCATCCCCACACCCGACGGCTGCTGCGCTGGACGCGCATCGCCCTGGCGGTGGGCCTGCTGGTCACCGCCGCCAAGTTCGGCGTCTTCCTGCTGAGCAACTCCGCCGCCGTCCTCTCCGATGCCCTCGAATCGCTGGTCAACGTCCTCACCGCGGCGATGATGATCTTCAGCATCCGCCTGGCCAACAAACCCGCCGACCGCGACCACCCCTACGGCCACGGCAAGATCGAGTTCATCGCCGTGGCCATCGAGGGCTGGCTGATCCTGGGCGCGGGCGTGCTGATCGTCATCGAGGCCGTCCGCCGGCTGATCGTCGCCGCCGAGCCGCAGAACCTGGGCCTGGCCGTCTGGTTGCTGCTGGGCATCGCCCTGGTGAACCTGGCGCTGGGCATCTCCCTCTACCGCGCCGGGCGCGCGGGAGAGAGCCCGACGCTGATGGCCGATGCCCGCCACCTGTTCACCGATGTGGCGACCACCGGCGCGGTGACCGCGGGCCTTGTCCTGGTCTACTTCACCGGCGCCACGTGGCTGGACCCACTGCTGGCCCTTGGGGTGGTGTTGTTCATCTTCTACACCAGCGGCCGGCTGCTGTGGCAGGCCCTCTCGGGCCTGATGGACCGCCGCGACCCGGCCGATGATGCCGCCATCCGACAACTGCTCGATGAGGAGGTCGCCCGCGGGGCCATCCGCGGCTACCACAAGGTCCGCCACCGCCACCAGGGCGCCTTCCACTGGGTGGACATGCACCTCCAGGTCGATGGCCACCTGACCGTTCGCGACGGCCACGAGATCGCCAGCCGTATCGAAGGCCGACTCGAACACCTCCTCGGCCGCGCCAACGCCACCGCCCACATCGAACCGGTCAACCACCCCCACTCCGCCACCGATCCGACCGCCCCCATCGAACCCCCGCAACCCCCGTAACCCCGCAATCGCCGTAGCCCTGGAGGCCCGGCCCCCCCAACCTGCGGCCCCACTTGCTACGCCCCAGCCCCAACCCGGCCCCGGCCCCCGTCGCCCCCAT
>PUMS01000365.1 GCA_003551485.1 Phycisphaeraceae bacterium
CCCCTGCCCCCCGGCACCTACCGCCTCCGCTGGCACATGCCCGGCGACGGCCACCGCGAGCATCCGGTCCACATCCTCCCCGCGGACACCCCGTGAAGCCGTAACCGTCCACGGCCCACCCTACGCGCTACGCGCTGCGCGTCGGACCGTGGACGGTGACTGTAATGATGACTATGGACATCACGGCCGCGCAATGAGCGCCGTTGCCGTCGTCGGCTGCGGTCCGCGGACGGGGGCCGGGGCCGTATTGATGGCATGGGGGGCATCACGCATTCGGGTTTGTCGCCGGGATGCGTGATGCTCCTTGCGCGGGGCTTCACTCGGCGCGATCGAGCACCAGGCGGTCATCTTCGATGCGGTAGATGCGCTCGCCCATGATCAGCTTCTGCTCGCCGGGGCCGCCCTCGATGCGGAAGCGGGGGGCGGGGCCCTGCTGGACGGTGGTGATCTGGATGGTGTAGCCATCGAGCACCGTGCGGCGGCTGAGGATGTGGGCGCGGCCGTCGGTGTGGCCGACGCGGTCGCCTTCGCCCTCGAAGCGGCCGCCGAGGTCGGCCGGTCGGCGCCGTTGCGGCTGCTGGTCCTGGCCGCGGCCGAAGCGCTCCAGCAGGGCGGGGGGCAGGCCCTCCTGCTGCTGCTGGGGCCGCGCTGCGGGCGGTTCCTGCTCCTCCTCGCCGCCGCCGAGGTCGCGGACGTTGATGATCACCAGCTTGGCGCCGGAGGCGCCGGTCATGTCCGCCACGAAGGTGCCCCAGTCGGTCTCGATCCGCACCGCGTGGCCATCCTCGAGTTCGTCAAAACGGCGCTCGCTTCCGACGGGGCCGGTGAAGTCGCCGGGGCGGATGTTGGTATCCAGCCCCAGGCCCATGATGATGCCGCCCCCGCCGCCGGTGGTCGCGGCGATGACATCATTGCCGCCGGTCCAGCCGCTGCGGAAGACGTGGTAGTTCTCCGTCGGGCCGCGCAGGTAGCGCGGCAGGACCTCATCGGGGTTCTGAGGCTCCTCGCCGATGGGCCAGAACAGCAGGGCGAACACCGCGTGATGGGGGTAGCGCATCGCATCGTAGGTGCGGGGCTCACGCGGCTCGATCTCGTTGTTGTAGAACCACAGCAAAGCGCGGCGGTGCTCCTCGGGCACGATGCCGAAGCCGCGGGCGAAGTCGCCGCCGCTGCTCATCCCGCCGCGGGGGAAGGCATCGCTGGCGTAGATGCCGCGCTGGGGGTTTCGCAGCCGGTTGTTCTCGCGCACCACCTCGTACATCCACTTGCTGATGATCCACCTGGCGCCGGTGAACGGCTCGACGAAGTCGCGACCCTCGGCCACGCGCAGGTTGATCAGGTAGGTCACCAGGCCGGTATTGGCGCTGAGGCGGCCGCCGTGGTGGCCCTCGAAGAACCAGGCCGAATCGCCATAGCCCACGCGCAGCGCCCGCTTGGCCCGCTGGAGGAACACGCGGTGGGCCCTCGTGGTGACCTCATCATCGGTGCCCGGATCGCCCAGGATGGCCAGGATGGCGGTGCCGGCGCCGCCGATCCAGGCCCCGTAGTGGTTCGAGTGCGGTGAGTGCTGGCCGCCGGTGGTGTTGAACAGCAGGTCGAACTCGACCGGCTCGGCCATGGCGCGTTCATCGCCGAAGCTGTCGGGGTCGGGGTGGTGGATGCGTTCCTGAATGCGGCGGGCCACTTCCTGGCGGAATTCCTCATCCCAGGCGTGGTAGCACAGGTCGTAGGCCATGGCGATGGCGGCGTAGCTCGAACCGGCACGCAGCCGCCCGCCGGGCCGGACCCAACTGTAGCGCTGGTCGCGGTCGCGAATGCCCTCGAAGGCCTTCTCGACGGCCTCGCGGGCGAGGTCGGCGTATTTCTGCTCTTCGGTGAGTTGGTACAGCATGCCGAAGCCCATGCCGTGCCACAGGGTGTAGGCGCCGATGGGCAGGTTGCGACGGCCCCCGCCGTAGGCGCTGTCGGCCGTCTGGTAGTCCTCGGGCATGGCATCGCCGCCGCCCAGCAGCTTCCGGAGCCGCTCGACGATCTTCTGCCCTTCGGGCGTCTGGGCGCGGCGGCGGATGTCCTCGATGTCATCGGCGCGGAAAAGCAGCCGCGGGTGCTCACCCGGCTCGAACGGCTGAACACCCTCGACCGGCTCCGGCCACAGCGTCTGGCGGCGCTGGCCGCTGACCTCGCCGCTGACGGGCCAGTCGCGGAAGGTGCCGGTATAGGTGCCGGTGAAGCGGTCGCCGTCGCGCTGAAGGCGCAGCTCGTAGCGGCCCTCGCCGCCGGGCACCCACGGGTCGGCGTTGACCGTGACCTCGATGGTCATGCGCAGGCTGCCATCGTCGCGCTCGGTGAACTGGGTCAGCTCGGCCTCGTGGTCCATCTGGTTGAACCAGCGGCTGCGGTCGTCGCGCTCGCCGCCGGGCGTTCGCATCCCGGCCCAGCCGGTGAACTTGCGCTTCCACTGCCCGTCGCGCTCGCCCAGGTGCAGCACCAGGTTGCGACGCTGGGCCTCGGGCGGGGGCTCCTGCTCGGTGAACAGAGCGCCTTCGAGCTCGAGGTCGACGTCGTAGTAGAACGTGCGGTCGATCTCGAACGCCGCGGCCGGCGCGGCCAGCAGGAAGCTGCCAACCAACGCCACGGCAAGGGCTTGAAGCGGATTGGCAAGATTGCACGAGTGATTTCCAGACCTGTTCATGGCGATTCCTCTATGTCTGAGGGGAATTGGTGCAGGCGCACGTTGCCCGGTAGCCCGCTCCCCGGCCGCGGGCCACGTCAGGGACCGTGCCGCACCTTGCAGGGCGACGGGGGGGGGGCGGATCCCATCCACGAGCCAAACGCCGTTGCGCCGCGAATATTGCCGGACCCTGGGACTGTCTTGCGATTCCAGCCCATCCCGGAGGAGCCCCCTCGGGCAATAAACCCGGGGGCGGCGGCGTCGGGCAGGGAAGGCCGCTTCCGCCGCGCTGTGGCGTGGCCCGGCCCGACCCGACAAGGAGTTACTCCATGAATCGCCATTCCATGTTCCGTTTCTGCGCCATCACCGCCCTCGCCATCGCCCTGCCCCTGACCGCCGCCGCGCCCGCCGCGCCCGCCGCGGCGGAGCAAGTGGAGCGGCCGTTCATCTGGATGAACCAGCAGGAGATCGAGGCCGCGCGCGAGCGGCTGGAGAACGAGCCCTGGGCCGAGACGGCCTACGAGCGCATGTTCACCTACACCCGCGGCGGGCGGGCCGACAGCTTCCGGCGCCTGTTCGACTACATGGTCCGCGGCGATGAGGAAGCGGGCGAGCGCGAGAAGCGCATCCTGCTTCAGTTCATCGGCTACGAGGTCGACCACCGCCCCTGGTCCGATCAGTATGTCAACGCCCTGCGCTACGACATCTTCTACGATGAGCTGACCGATGAGCAACGCCAGGGCATCGAAGAAACGATGCGAAAGCACATCCAGCACGCCATCAACTGGCAGCGCGACTGGACGCGGACGAGCTGGCTGCCCAACATGCAGTGGCCGCGCAAGTTCAGCTCGCACCTGCTGGCCGTGGCGCTTCAGGATAAGGACCTCATCCGCGAGATCGCCGATGTCCGCGGCTCGTGGAAGTGGTACATGGATGAATACGTGGCCGACGGCCAGTTCTACATGGAGGAGTTCGGCAAGCAGTATTCGATGATCGGTGAGATGCTGCTGTGGTGCCAGGGCCTCGAGCGCCTGGGCATGAACGAGTTGGGGTACGGCTACGAGGGCGCCGGCGGCGCGACGATGAAGCGCTACCTGGCAAGCTACTTCACCATCGGCTACCCGCGCATCGACATCCCCGGGGGCCTGCCTCAGTACCCGGTGGTGACGATGGGCGATGCCCGCGGCGGGCCGCAGCACACGCCCCACCGCGTGCGCTTCCCGCGCTACAGCATCGACCAGCACGCCAACGTCGCCGGCTTCCTTGCCGATGGCCGCGGCGGGGATGCCCACTTCATGGGCGCCAACATGAACGGCCGCGACCACCGCTGGCAGATCGTCGAGAAGTTCGTCCGGCCGCTGTGGTTCGAAATGGCCCACCGCAAGTGGCCCGATGCCGGCTTCGACTACTTCCTGGCCCAGAAGCGCCACCCCGGTGATGAGAAGTACATCCCCACGCTGTTTTTCGACCTCGACCCGATCGACCCGGCCGATGTGAGCCCGCCGCCGGCGCCCTCCGGTGTCTACCGCGAGCGCGGCTTCGCCATGCTGCGCGCCGATGAGAGCCCCGACTACTGGGAGTCGGCCGGGCCCGCGGTGTCGCTTCAGTTCTCGATGTACTACGTGCACTACACGCACGATTCGTTCTCGCTGCTGGGCTATTACGCGCTCAACCGGCCGATCTACTACAACCGCCAGATCAGCGCCGGTTATGCCGGCGATGACCCCTGGACCGACTCGGTGCGCGGCCACGCCGGCGTCGTGGTTGACAGCCTGCGCGCCCGTCGCGTGGATAACGGCAATCACGGCACGCCCAACCACCGCGTGCGCGAGCACCTCGATGGTCCCGGCCGCTTCGTCGCCATCCAGGCCGAGGGCGTGTACCCCGACGTCAACCAGGAACGTGCCCTGGTGCTGACCGATGACTACCTCTTCGATGCCTTCTGGCTGGCAAGCGACCGCGAGCGCACCTACGACTGGAACGTCCACGCCCTGGGCTCGCATCACCGGGCCGGGGGTCAGCGATGGACACCCACGGATGAACTCGACGGCGGCGTGCTCTACGACCGCTCGGTCGCGGGCATGGCCCGGCGGCTGGAGCAGCGCGGCGACCGCTACGACCTCAAGGATGTGCACCGCTTCGATGCCGGCGCAGAGCCCTGGTCGGTCAGCATGGTGCAGGACTTCGCCGGCGATGACATGACCGAAAGCGAGCTGACACCCCCCTGGTACGAGCGCGGCGTGGGCGTGCGCGTGAGCATGCTGGCCGAGCCGGGCACGCAGGTTTTTACGGGCAAGACGCCGACCTTCGTCGGTGAGCC
The DNA here is from genome assembly GCA_003551485.1 of Phycisphaeraceae bacterium. Lineage (GTDB taxonomy): Bacteria > Planctomycetota > Phycisphaerae > Phycisphaerales > Phycisphaeraceae > B1Sed10-187. The sequence continues at coordinate 4,992 of PUMS01000365.1, forward strand.
GTTCACTGAACCCGAGACCGGTGGCGTGACGCTGCTTGTCCGCCGCGAGGCGCCGACCACGCTCTTCGCCGCCCTGCATGAGCCGTTCAAGGGCGGCAAGGGCGGCCACCGCATCGACACCTTCGAGCGCATCGCGCAGCAGGGCGGCGCCCTGGCCGCGCGCATCGCCGGCGATGGCATCGACGACCGCGTGCTCATCCAGCTCGGCGAAGAAGGCATCGGCGAACCGGTCACGCTCGAATCCGAAGCCGGCGAGCGCTTCCGCTTCACCGACTATGCCCTCATCCGCATCGGCGATGACCGCATCGATGCCAGCGGCGCCGTGCACAAGCTGAATCTGCGCGTGGAAGGTCGCCCGGCCCTCTACATCAATGGCCGACGAACCGATGCCACTGTGCGCAATGGAATACTGGAATACACCGCAGTTCGGTAACGTTCTGTTGTAAGGAAAACTTTCTCTCCCCCTGAGAGCCACACATGTCGCGTGGCGACACCCAAAGCAATGAAGACCGCGCAGTGCGGAAGGCTTTTACTCCCCTCTCCCGCCGGGAGAGGGACTGGGGGGGGGTGAGGGAAGGCTTGCACGCATCAAGCGTCTCCTTCCTCACCCCGGCCCTCTCCCGCCCCCGGGAGGGGAGGGGGATGGCAGAGGCTATGCCGCGCGACCGTCTGGGGGTGTCAGGCCCATCTTTAACAGTTTTCTCCGGCGAACCCCGCCTGGCGCTACCGTGAGCGGGGTTCAGGGCGGTACCGGGGCGGATCGGTAGTGTCACGCGACAGGGGGAATATTTTTGTATACCAATACTAAATTGTTGACGTTGTCGCGGGAAAAGGTATCATCCGTAATGACACGGAGGTCGCCATGTTCCTGCGAGTCCAACGCAACGGCAGCCGCGAATGTAATGCACCACACGGAACTGGGCGCCGCCGCCAGCACACACTTGCGGATCGCGAGGTGCGATATGAAGCGCACAGCCCTGCTTGCCCTCGGTATTCTCAGCCTCTGGCCGCTGATCTACGCGGTGCTCTTCTTTGCGGTGTTCGCCATCGAGGTTGCGGCGGATGCCATGGCAGGCGCATCGGTGCTCGAAGCGCTGGAAGCCGATTGGTTGCTTCCCATCCCGCATCTGGCAACCATGGGGATCATCGCCGTTCTGGTGATCGCCTATGAAGTGCTGCTGCTGCGAACCCGGCGGGTGTCGCGGCAGAATCGGCCCGCCTGGGCCGCAGCGCTTGTCATGGCGAACGTGGTGGCTTTGCCCATCTTCTACTACTGGTACGTCTGGCGGGCGGAGCAGACCGCCGATGCGGCCGGGGGCGCTGCGCTGGAGGGGCCGGGAGAGCCGCAGAAGCCGGGGGAGCCCGCGGGCGAGGGGGAGCCGGCGGGAGCGGGGCGCCGTGGCGGAGCCGCCATCGCGGCGGCCCTGCTGCGCTTTGGGCGTTGGGTCGTGCGAACCGGCACGAGTCCCACCTGGCGCACCCGGCTCGGTGTCATGAGCGTGCTGCCACTGCTGCTGCTGTGTGTGGCCTTTGCGCCCCTGGTGATCGGCCCTCCACCTGACAGCGCCGTGCGGCTGACCGCAATGGCGATCTTCATGCTCGCCATGCTGCTGTCCATCGCGAACGCGATTTACGACATGACTTTCCTGTTTTCCTGCGAGCAGACCAGGAGGTTTCGCAAGGCGGTGTGGGTGGTCCTGCTCCCCTCGGCCGGCGCCCTGGTCTTCCCCTTGTTCTGGTACGGCTATTTCTACCGCCGTGATGACTGTTAGCCGATATCGCCGGCCCGCCGCGCGGCGGGGTGAGGGGGGGCGTTTGTGGCGGCCCGGGGAAGCCAGGGGCACTGACAGCGCCATGTCGGTGGCGGCCGGTC
>PUMS01000449.1 GCA_003551485.1 Phycisphaeraceae bacterium
ACTTCATTGATGAACGCATCGTCGACGTACTCATCGGCATCGAGAAACAGGACCCAGTCGCAGGCGAAGTCATAATTGCGCAGCACCCAGTTCCGCTTCTTCGGGAAGCGGCCGTTCCACTGGAAGTCCACCAACGCGGCACCGGCGTCGCGGGCGATCTGCCGGGTGCGATCGGTGCTGGCCGAGTCGACGACGACGACCTCGGCGAACCGCGCGAGCCTTGCCAGGCAATGGGGCAGGTTGCGCTCCTCGTTGCGGGTGGGGATGACGACACTGACGGCGACGGGCTCGTCCATGTGGCGAATTCCATGATCTGGCGGCATTGCGGTGATTCTGATTCATCTTCGCCGCGCGAGAGTCCTCCCCGACCGGGCAGACCGGAACATAATCCCGCCGCATCGATGTTGGCACCGCCCCGCCGACCTGTCAACCCATCGCGCAAGCCACGCCGTTGGAGCTAAGCGCTGGCGGCGCCATCTGCGGCGGCGAGCATCGTTCTGAAGAGGCCTTGCGGGCGCCGGGGACTGCCGGGGGGGGGTCAGGTGTTGTAGGTGACGGTGCGGACGGCCTCGATGATCTTGCGGGTGTTGGGCAGCATTTCCTGCTCGAGCCGGCGGTTGTACGGGGCGGGCACATCATCGCTGTTGACGCGGATGACCTTGTTGTCCAGATCGTCCATGGCGTGCTCGTAGACCTGCATCGCCACCTCGGCCGCCACCGAGGCAAACGGCCAGCTCTGATCCACCACCACGCAGTAGTTGGTCTTGCGCACGCTCTGGAGGACGGTCTGGAGGTCCAGCGGCCGGTAGGTGCGCAGGTCGATGACCTCGCAGTCGATGTCCTCCTTCTCGAGCTGCTCGGCGGCCTCGAGGGCGAAGTGCAGCGGCCGGCCGGCGGTGACGATGGTGCAGTCGGCGCCGCTCTTGACGATGTCGGCCTGCCCGAAGGGGACGAGAAAGTCCTCGTTCTCGTCCGAATCCTCATCGACCTCGGGCGGCGCCCACTTGCCGTGCAGGTAGCGCGAGAAGTCCTTGTCGCCGTGGGCGCCGATGCCCAGGATGCGCTCGGACTCGAGGAAGAAGACGGGGTCGGGGTCGCGGATGGCGGTCTTGAGCAGGCCCTTGGCATCGCGCGGCGTGGCGGGCAGGGCCATCTTCAGACCCGGCACGTGGGCCCACAGCGACTCGACGCACCAGGAGTGGGTCGAGCCGAGCTGCCCGCCGGCGCCGTTGTTGCCGCGGAAGACGATGGGCACGCCGAACTGCCCGCCGGACATGTAGAGCATCTTGGGCGCGTTGTTGATGATCTGGTCGGCGGCGACCAGGCAGAACGACCAGCTCATGAACTCGATGATCGGCCGCAGCCCGTACATCGCCGCACCGATGCCCAGGCCCGAAAAGCCGGTCTCGGAGATGGGCGTGTCGATCACGCGGCGGGGGCCGAAGGTGTCGAGCATGCCCTGGCTGACCTTGTAGGCGCCGTTGTAGTAGGCGACCTCCTCGCCCATGAGGAAGACCCGCTCATCGCGGTGCATCTCCTCGATCATCGCCTCGCGCAGCGCTTCACGGTACTGGTACTTGCGGTCGGTGGTGGTCATCGTGGTTTCTGTTGCCTGTGGGGATTCTGCATGGACTGGGGCGATGCGGCCCGGCGCAGCGGCGTGGGCGGGCGCAGCCCGCCGCATCACCTTTCGGGGCACGGGCTCAACCCCGGCGCCGGCCGCACTCAGTCTTGCTTCTGTCTGCCATCGCCATCGCGGGCCCGGTCCTCGGCTTCCTCGACCATCTGCGGCAAATCGCCCTTGCGGTAGGGTGGATAGGGCTCGAGGTAGACGTCGGTGTAGAGTTCATCGAGCTCGGGCTCGGGCGAATCGCCGGCGAACTTCACCGCCTCGAGCACGGCCTTCTTGGCCTCGGCGTCGAGTTCATTGAGCTGTTCCTGCGTGGCCCGCTGCTGGTCCATGAGCTGTCGGCTGAGGGTGGTGATGGGGTCTTCGTTCTGCTTCTCGCCGACCTCCTCGCGGGTGCGGTACTTCTGCGGGTCGCTCATCGAGTGGCCCTGGTAGCGGTAGGTGACCACGTTGATCAGCACCGGGCCCTCGCTGTTGTCCGGGTCGCCCTCATCCGGCCGGGTGCGGGCGACCTGATCGACGAAGCAGTCGTAGACCTCGCACATGTCCATGCCGTCGCACTCGGCGTAGCGCATGTCGTAGGCGGCGGCCTTGACCGAGAGGTCGTGCGCTGCGGAGGTGCCGCGCTCGATGTGGGTGCCCATCGAGTACATGTTGTTCTCCAGGGCGAAGACGATCGGCAGCTTCCAGATCGCCGCCAGGTTCATCGCCTCGTGGAACGCGCCCTGGTTGAGCGCGCCATCCCCGAGGTAGCAGAGGCAGACGCGGTCGAGCTTCTGGTACTGGATGGCGAAGGCGATGCCCACCCCCAGCGGGCACTGGCCGCCGACGATGGCATGGCCGCCGTACATCTCGTTGGGCCGGTCGAACATGTGCATCGACCCGCCCTTGCCCTTGGCGCAGCCGGTGATCTTGCCGAACATCTCGGCCATGCAGTACCTGGGGTGCATGCCGCGGGCGAGGGCGTGGCCGTGGTCGCGGTAGGCGGTGATGACCGGGTCATCGGGCCTCAGCGCGGCGATGCTGCCGACGGCGACGGCTTCCTGCCCGGTGTAGATGTGGCAGAAGCCGCCGATCTTCTGCTGCATGTAGCTCTGCATCGTGCGCTCTTCGAAGCGCCGGATGAGCATCATGTCGTAGAGCAGCTCCAGCAGGCGCTGGTCGTCGAGCTGGTCGCTGGGCCGGCCGCCGTCGCGGGGCTGTGAAGAGGAACTGGATTTCTTACCGGTTGCGGTGGTCATCGTCACCCGGGGTCCTTCTCTGGCGGTAGCGGGACTCTGGCGGGGCTGGCACGGCGATCACAGCCCTTCTCCCGCCGCGTTTCGCGACAACGCCGACCCGCGCCGTGCTGGCGAAGCGAGTAAGTTTAGGACCACCCGCCGCGCCCAGCAAGGCGGCCGCTGCCGAACCCATCCTGCTGGCGAGCAGCATACGCTTCGGCGGCCGGTCCGGCGCCCTCGCCCTGCCGGCCTCGCTGCGCCTGCTGTGCCTGCCGTGCCTGCCGTGGCCCTTGCGCCTTTTTTCCAGCCGACCCGGCCACCGGGCCCAAACGGGCTCCTAACCCGTGGCGACGCCTGTTGCGGGACACGCCCCGAGGCCGACAGCCGGGGCCGCAGCGGCATCCCCGCGACCCACCCCAACAAACATCCATCCGCTTGTTTGCCGGGGCATTCTCAGACCACTAGACTGATTCGTTCGCTGTTTCGCCATCCCGCGGCCTGCGTGCAGGGGCCGGTCCCGCAGGGGGCCAGGGCCCGCGCGGCCATGCCGAGACCAGACATGACACGCGACCCCAAGAAACCCGCGGAGCGGCCCGGCCAGCCTCAGACCCAGGGGCCCGCCGGCCCATCTGAACCGGAAGAAACCGATCTTTTCCTGATGATGCTCAAAGCCCGTGACTGGTGGCGCCGCCACGGTCACTGGGTCCTGGTCGTCGTGCTGGTCATCGTCGCGGCGTGGGCCGGCAAGCGGTGGTGGGATGCCAGCCAGCAGCGCCAGCAGGCCGAGTTGCAGAACGCCCTTCAACTCGAAGACGACCCGACGGAGCTTCAGCGCTGGGCCGAGCGGGTCGATCAGCCCAACTACCGCGCCCGCTTCCTCCTGCGCGCCGCCGAATCGCTGGAACGCGCCGCCGGCGGCCCGTTCGACATCGTGGACGACCAGCAGGCCGGGGCCAACCTCGAGCAGGCACAGGCCCTGTACCTTCGCGCGGCGGAGGTCGAGGGGGCCGACCTCACCTGGCGGCTGACCGCCCTGCGCGGCGCTGCGGTCGTGGCCGAGAAACGCGGCCAATGGGATGAGGCCCTGCAACTGCATGAGCAGGTGGCGAACGAGGCCGCAGACATCCGACCCCAGATCGCGCGGCGCGCCCGGGCCAGCATGGACCTGATCGAGTGGATGCGGCAAGGGGTGCCCACCGCCGATGCGCGCGTGGTCGACCGCTTCCAGCCACGGGACCTGCCACCGCGCGTGCGGCCCAACCCGAGCTGGCACGAGGCCGGCCACGAGGCTCACGACGATCCGCTGCTGCCCATTCCCGGCTCCGAGCGGTGGCGCGCGCCGGGGATGCAACTGCCCGACCGGCCCGAGGCCCCCGTCCCCGCCGCCCAGCAGCCCGCGCCCCCGGATACCCTCGAACAGCCGCAGGACCCGCAATTCCCCGACCCCACGGCCCCGCAGGACCCGCCACTGCCCGTGCTGCCCGATGAACTGCCGCCCGGCATCGAGCCCGAGCCCGAACCCGGCCCCATCCCCGGCATGCCGGCGCCCCAGCCGGGCACGACCGAGCCTTGAGCCCGACTCACCCCCCTGCCGATGAACGCCCGCGGGCGCATCATGATGATGCGCCCGACGCCGCCGCAAACCGGTCCGAGGCCGACATCGAGGCCATGCTCGAGCCCGATGGCGACCCCGACCCCGACCAGGACGAGGGCGGGGACCAACCCCGGGGCGACGGCGGCGATGAGCCGACCACCGGCCACATCGAGCACGACATCCTCGTCCGCCGCGATCCGAAGATGCGGCTGGACCAGTACCTCCAGAACCGGCTCAAGGGCATCAGCCGCTCGCGCATTCAGCGCCTGATCGACAGCGGCGCGGTCACGCTCAACGACCACCCGCCCAAGGCCAGCGCCATCATCCGCCAGGGCGACCGCATCCACGTGGTGCTGCCGCCACCGGCGGTGCAGCGGGTGGACCCCGAGCCGATGCCGCTGGACATCCTCTTCGAGGACGATGACCTGGTGGTCATCAACAAGACCGCGGGCGTGATCGTCCACCCGGCCAGGGGCAACACCCGCGGCACCATGGTCAACGGCCTGGCCTGGCACATGAAGCAGCAGCTCGAGGCCGAAGGCGGACAGTGGAAGGCGTGGACCACCAGCGGCGTCGCACACCGGCCGGGTGCCAAGGCGCGCAGCAGGCAGGTCAAGGGGCTGAGCACCGTGGGCGCTGAGGACCTGCGGCCGGGCGTGGTCCACCGGCTGGATCAGTTCACCACCGGCTGCATCGTCTTTGCCCGCAGCGACTGGGCGCACTGGCGCCTGGCCCGGCAGTTCGAGCGCAGGCAGACGCTCAAGGCCTACCTGGCGCTGGTGCATGGCAACTTCGACCACACCGGCGATGTGATCGACCAGCCCATCGGCAAGCATCCCACCATTCGCGAGGCCTTCGCCGTCAGGCACGACTCCAACGCCAGGGATTCGGTCACGCTCTACCGCGTCCGCGAGCAGTACCGTGGCTACAGCCTGGTCGAGCTCGAGCTCAAGACCGGCCGCACGCATCAGATCCGCGTGCATCTTTCCTACCTCGGCCACCCGATCGTGGGCGATGTGGTCTACGGTGGCGAGCCGCTGCGTCGGGCGGACCTGGACGATCCGCCGCTCCCGGCCGCCCACCGCCGCTATCTCAACTGCGTGCGGACGAAGGAGGAGGGCCTGGCCGTGCTCGAGCGTGCCCGCACCGACCCCGACACGCTGCTCTACCACCCCGCCCTGCACGCGGCCCTGCTCAGCTTCCGCCACCCGCGCCTGGAAGAGGCCGTCACCTTCACCGCGCCGGTGCATGAGCCGATGCGCGGCATCCTCAATGCGCTGCGGCAGCGGCGGATCGATGGCCCCGTGGCCACCGAAGGCTACTTCGTCGACCTCGATGCCGCCCTGCCGCCGCCGCCGCAGTGACCGCCGACATCCGGACACCGATGACCGCATCCCGCCCGCCAGGATGGTTGTAGCAAGCACGGCGGAAGAACTTGCGCATGCCTGTCGGGCAGACTCACTTTGCGAACCCGCCGAAGCAGCGTGACGTACCGGAAGAACCCGTATCCACGGCTGGTGCCGCGCTTGTGGGCCGCCGGCTCGGGCATGGCCGCTTCGTCGCTGGCGGGCACAGCCGCGGGACGCCCATCGAGCCCGGCCGTGGAAGCACCCCGCCCCCCAGCCTTCGGCCGCGACCGAAATCTCCGCCAGGTCCGGCTGTCGCCCACGGACGGCCACCGCGCGATGCGAGGCCCATCATGAGCAAACGCGCCATCATTCGAGTGCAGTTGACAACGCCGGTGAAGCAGCAGCTCGATGAGCTGTGTCAGCAGCGGGGCATGACGCAGATCGCGGTCATGTCAAGGCTGGTCGACTGGTTCTTCCAGCAGAACGAACTGGTCCAGGCCGCCGTGCTCGGCCAGTTGTCCGAAGACCTCAAGGGCCAGCTCGCCGACCAGATGCTGCGGCAGATGGCCCAGAACACCGACGACACCGCCTCCGGCAGTGGTGACAACGGCGGTGGCCAGACCGACAACGGCGCCTTACCCCGCCCTCAAACCGCAGCGCGAGCCGCAGGGCAGGAGCAACGCTTTGAAAATCCGGCTACTTCGCCTCGCTCTGCCAAGGGCAGAGGGGCGTAAGAGCCCGGGCCATTCGGGGTGCTTGTCATCGCCGTCGATGGGCCGCAGCAACATGAGCGCCCGCTCAGATCAGCATCAGCGCGGGATGTTCCAGCAGGTTCTTGAGCGTGTTGAGGAACTCGGCGCCGGTGGCGCCGTCCACCACGCGGTGGTCGCAGCTCAACGTGGCGCTCATCTCGTGGCCGATGGTGAGCTCATCGTTGCGCACCACCGGCTTCCTGATCGCCGCGCCCACCGCCAGGATCGCGGCGTTGGGCGGGTTGATGATGGCGTTGAACTGATCGACCCCGTACATGCCCAGGTTGCTGAGGGTGAAGGTGGAATCGG
>PUMS01000481.1 GCA_003551485.1 Phycisphaeraceae bacterium
ATGCTGCCCGGCCTCGGCTGCGGGCGCGGCGGGCTCACCCCCGGCCTGACCCTCGGGTGAGGCGGCGGCCGAGGCGGGGGCGGGGATCAACGGGGCGGGCTTGATCCAGCCCGCCAGGCGAAGCAGGCGGATGGTCGGGGCGCTGAGGGCATAAGCGGTGAAGACCACCGCCAGCACCGGCGTCGGCCAGATCGCCACCAGCGCGCCCAGCACGACGATCCGGGCCAGGTAGCCGAAGCGGACCCGGCCGCGAACGTACTTGTTCAGCACGTGCACGTAGGGCAGCCGGCTGACCATCGCGAACGACACCAGCAGCATCACCGCCAGCAGGCCCGACTGAAACGGCCCCTCCGCCCCCGCGGGCACGGTGGTGTCGCCGCCCAGGCCCGTGTCCAAACGGCTGAGCAGCACCAGGCTCGCCACCGCACCCGCCGCGCCGGGCGCCGGCAGGCCCTTGAAGGTGAACGGGTCGGGCGCGGTCCCGCTCTTGAGCTCGACGTTGTAGCGCGCCAGCCGCAGGGCCGCACACGCCACGAAGAGCACCGCGATCACCAGCGCAGCGCGGTTGTAGAGGTCATTGAGCGTGTCCGAGGCAAACGGCGTGCCCACCCCGATGAGCTGTACCACGATGAACGCCGGCGCCACGCCGAAGGTGACCATGTCGGCCATCGAGTCGAGTTGCTCGCCCAGGTCGCTGGTCTGCCGGGTCAACCGGGCCACGCGGCCATCGAGCCCGTCGAAGATCATGCCCAGGAAGATGAAGATCGCTCCGAACGAGATCGGGTCCCAGTCGAACGGCAGCTTGGTCTCGGCCGGCCGGCTGGCGAAGAAGATGGCCAGAAAACCGCAGATGGCGTTGCCCAGCGTCAGCAGCGTCGGCAGCACGACCACACTGCGCAGCACCCGCCGCCGCGGCCGCAACCCACCGCCCCTGCGGCGCCGCAACCGCCGCAACCCCCGCCGTTCATCCTGACCGTTGTCCAATGGCATAGCCCAGTATTGTCCTCCCCGATCGCGGCCGATGCAAACGGCCCCGATCGACCTCCGCAGGAGCGTTTCATGACAATGCGCTGCACACACTGCCCTGAAGGTCGCCTCCGGGAGCCGGCTGCATGGAGCGCGGCCGTCCCGGCCCTAAAGAGAACTCCCTCGACGTCGCCAGGAGGGGGTGATTTGCAGGGCGGAGGGGGCCGGATTCCAGGGGCGGGACGAAGGCCCGACCGCGGGCCCGCGATGGGGGGGGGGGTGCATCCGCGGCGACCGGTAATCCCGGCATGGACTTGACGTTGGGGTGGGGGGGGATTAGTCTTTCGGGTCGGCTGGCGGCCCCTGACGGGGGGGCGCGGCTGAGTCCGCTTCGACGCGCGTCGTTGCAAATCCCGAAAACACAAGGTGTTGGCATATGCTTCCCTGTCAGCGAAAAACTCGCTCTCAGACCCGGCGCGGCCGCGCCAACAAGGGTCTGCGCGCCCCCGGCTTCACCCGCTGCCCCAACTGCGGCTCCGTGCGCCGTCATCACACGGCCTGCCCGGACTGCCTCTACGTCCCGCCCCGCGGGCCGCGACAGAACGGCTTCATCCTCGAGCACCTCGTCTCGGAAGACTGAACCGTGCGCATTGCCATCGATGTCATGGGTGGCGACAACGCCCCCGACGCGATCCTCGCTGGCGCGCTCGATGCCGCCGAGTTGATCGGTCCTTCGGACACGATCGTGCTCGTGGGCGATGGGCAGGTCATCCGCCGGACGCTCCAACAGCGCGGCCTGGCCGATGACGCCCGCTTCGAGATCGAGCCCACCACCGAGGTCATCGGCATGGACGAACCGCCGGTCACGGCGGTGCGCGGCAAACCTGACAGCTCGATCGTGCGCATGACCCAGCTCGCCTCGCGCCGGGCCGGTGACCGCCGCTGTGACGTGGTGGTCAGTGCCGGCAACACCGGCGCGTTCGTGGCGGCCTCGACCATGAGCGTCCGCCGCCTGCCGGGCGTTCACCGGCCGGGCATCGCGGTGACGTTGCCGACCTTCGCCGGACCGGTGATCCTCTGCGACGTGGGGGCCAACACCGAGCCCCGCCCGCCACACCTGCACCAGTACGGCCACATGGCCGCGGTCTACGCCAGCCGCGTCACCGGCATCGACAACCCCAAGGTCGCCCTGATGAGCATCGGCGCCGAGGAGACCAAGGGCAGCCTGCTCGTCAAGGAGGCCAACCGGCTGATGCGGGCCGACAAGCGGCTGAACTACGTCGGCTACGTCGAGGGCCGGGAGCTGTTCGCCGGCAAGGCCAACGTCGTGGTCTGCGAGGGCTTTACGGGCAACGTAATCCTCAAGCTCGCCGAAGGTCTCAGCGAGGGCCTGTTCCGCACCATCGCACGCGAGCTGATGGACACCGACCCCTCGCTGGCCAAGCGGTTCGAACCCATCGTGCGGAGCATCTACGCCAAACACGACTACCACGAGTACGGCGGGGCGCCGCTGCTCGGGGCCAACAGCATCTGTATCATCAGCCACGGCTCGAGCGAGGCGCGGACGATCACCGCGGCGGTACGGACCGCCATCCACTTCGCCCGGCACGAGGTCAACGCCGGTATTGTCGAGGCCCTCGGCAAGCTCAAGCCGGTAGAAGAAGGCGCTGCATGACCGCTCCACGGGTCCGCGCTGCTGCCCGTCCCATGCTCGGCATCCGGTTGACGGGCACGGGTATGGCCCTGCCCGGACGGGTGCTGAGCAACGATGATCTGGCCGCCATGGTCGAGACCAGCGATGCATGGATCACCCAGCGCACCGGCATCCGCCAGCGCTGCGTGGTCAACCCCGACCAGACGCTGCTGAGCCTCTCGACCCAAGCCCTTCAGCAGGCCCTTGCCAGGGCCGCCCTGGCACCTCAGGAACTGGATATGGTCTTCCTGGCCACCATGACGCCGCAGATGGCCACCCCCGCGACCTCGGCGAGGCTGGTGGATGCCGTCGCCGCCGGGGACGCCGGTGCCCTGGACATCAACGCCGCGTGCAGCGGCTTCGTCTATGCGATGAACCTGGCCGCCAGCATGATCCACGCCGGCAGCGCCCAGCACGTGGCCGTGGTCGGCGCCGAGGTGCTCAGCGAGATCGTCGACTGGACCGACCGCCGCACCTGCGTGCTCTTTGGGGATGGCGCCGGCGCGGCCATCTTCAGCCGCACCGACCGCGCCGACTGCGGCTGCCTCTTTCAGGAAGTGGGCAGCGACGGCCGGGGCTGGAAACAGCTCTACTGCCCCCGCTCGCCGCGCGACCTGCCCGGCGATGACCACGTCTTCAGCGGCACGTTCAACACCCTGCAGATGAACGGCCGCGAAATCTACAAGTTCGCCGTCAGCCGGCTCGAAAAATGTATCGATGGGGCCCTGGAGAGCACCGGCCTGGCCGCCGCGGACCTGGATGCGATCGTGCTGCACCAGTCCAACGCCCGGATCATCGAAGGCGCAGCCAGGCGGCTGAAGCTGGGACTGGACCGCTTCTACGTCAATATCGACCGCTACGGCAACACCGCCGCCGCCAGCGTGCCCATGTGCATGCACGAGATGGCCGAAGCCGGCCGGCTCCAACCCGGCGACCGGGTGCTGTTCGCGGCCCTGGGCGGCGGGCTGACCTGGGCCACCAGCCTCTGGCAACTCTGACCCGCCACCCGCCGCGACGGCCCCCGCACGCCCGCGGCCGCCCCACCGCCGCATTCCCAAAGGAGAGCCGAGAACCCCACATGAGCACCGCAACCGAGCACGAGACCGATGCCGCGCTGTGTATTTCACTCTGCCCCGGCCAGGGCGCCCAGGCGGTGGGCATGGGCCGCGAACTGGCGCGGCGGGAGCCGGCCGCGGCCGAGGTGTTCCACCAGGCCGATGCCATCCTCGGCTTCAACCTCAGCGAAGTTTGCTTCGACGGCCCCGAGGACACGCTCAACCGCACCGACGTGGCCCAGGCGGCCATCTACACCTGCTCGGTGGCCAGCTACCGCGCCGCGGAGGCCCACGGCCGGCTCCAGCCCGATCAACTCGTCGCGGCGGCGGGGTTGAGCCTGGGTGAGTTCACCGCCCTGCACCTGGCCGGGGCCTTCGATTTCGAGGCCGGGCTGAAGCTGGTACACCTGCGGGGCCGGGCCATGCAGGAGGCAGCCGATCGCACCGCCAGCGGCATGGTCGCCCTCGTCGGCGCCGATGAGACCCAGGCCACCGAGTTGTGCGACCGGGCACGTGGTGACGGCGTGCTGGTGCCAGCCAATTTCAATGCGCCGGGCCAGGTCGTGGTCAGCGGCTCGGTCGCGGCGTGCGAGCGTGCCCTCGAGGTCGCCACCGAGATGGGCCTGCGCGCCACCGCGCTGCGCGTGGCCGGGGCGTTCCACTCACCGATCATGCAGCCGGCGGCCCAGCGCCTGGCCGAGGCCATGGAGGGCATGACGTGGCAGGCGCCGCGGGTCCCGGTGGTCTCCAACGTCACCGCCCTGCCCCATGAATCGGACCCGGACTCGATCCGGCGGCGGCTGGTCGAGCAGCTCACCAGTTCGGTACGCTGGGCGCAGTCGATGCAGTGGCTGCTGGACCACCCGCCGCGCGGCTGCCACCGCCTCATCGAGTTGGAGCCGGGCAAGGTGCTGGCGGGCCTGATGAAACGGATCAACCGCCGCACGCCGGTCGAACCGGTTTCGGCGCTGTTGCCGCAGACGGCCTGAAGGCACCCCGTCGACCGGCCGAGGCGAGTTTGAGGGCCGCGGAAGGTTCCCCCTGGATCGCTGGAGTCTGACCATCACAACGGAGTTTCACGATGAGCGAATCGAACGTGAGGCGGGTGGCGCTGGTGACCGGCGCCTCGCGCGGGATCGGTGAGGCCACGGCCCTGACCCTGGCCGCCGCCGGACGATGCGTGGTGCTGGCCGCCCGCAGTGTGGAGCGGCTCGAGGCCCTCAAGCAGCGGATCGAGGCCGATGGCGGCCAGGCCGCCGTCGCCGCCTGCGATGTGTCCGATCACGAGGCCCTGGCCGGGCTGATCGAGCGGGTGGCCGCTGAGCACAAGCGCCTGGACATCCTGGTCAACAACGCCGGCATCACCCGCGACAACCTGATGCTGCGGATGAGCGACGGCGAGTTCGACGAGGTGATCCACACCAACCTGCGTGCGGTTTTCGTCGCCTGCCGGGCGGCACTGCGGCCTATGATGCGGGGCAAGTGGGGCCGCATCGTCAACGTCGGCTCGGTGGCCGGCCTGGTGGGCAACGCCGGACAGGCCAACTACGCCGCGGCCAAGGCCGGCCTGGCGGGGCTGACCCGCTCGCTGGCCAAGGAGATGGCGGGCAAGGGGATCACGGCCAACGTCGTGGCCCCGGGTTTTGTCGAGACCAGCATGACCGAATCGCTGCCCGATCAGGTCAAGCAGATGGCCAGGCAGGCCACGGCCATGGGCCGGTTCGGCCGGCCCGAGGAGATCGCCGCGGCGGTGGCGTTTTTCTGCTCGGAGCAGGCCAGTTACATTACCGGGCAGGTGCTGGCTGTCGATGGCGGCATGACGATGTGCTGAGCCGCCGCACGGGCACCGGCCGGCCCGGCGGCGATGCCCGCCGGCGGGGGTGTTGATTTGGCAGTGAAGGGCGTGATGGATATAGTCTACGCCGCTGTCGATACGATCCGCTGTTCTGAACCGACCCTGCGGCCAGACGCGGGGCCAAACCCGGAAAACACACCGGAAAATACACCGCAGACGCCCGGAAAACCCAGTAGAATCCCGGCCGATATCCCGAAACCACCACCGCAGGCAAGCCGTAGCGCCCCAAGCGGCCAGGGCGTCATCGCCTTGCCGCAGACGGGCCCCGAAACAAACGCCCCTACCGACTGGACCAACCCCCTTTAACCCCGAGACCTCAAGAGGCCGTGCCCGCCGGGCGGAACCGGCGGCATCGCCGCGCAGGAGACAAGACCATGGATGAAACCGCCATTGAAGACAAAGTGATCTCGATCGTCGCCGAGCAGATGGGCGTGGACAAGAAGGAGATCGGTCGCGAGACCAGCTTCGTCAACGACCTCAATGCCGACAGCCTCGACACCGTCGAACTGGTCATGGAGTTCGAAGACGAGTTCGGCACCAGCATCCCCGACGAAGAGGCCGAGAAGATCCAGACCGTCGGCGATGCCATCGAATACATCCGCAAGAACCTCACGCCGCAGGAAAGCAGCGAGAGCTGACCCGCCCGGCGCACGCCGCCGGCTTCCGCAGGCGAGGGTGGGGGACCGGGGCCGTCACAGCCGGCTCCGGTCCCCTGCACCCCGCAACCCCGCCGCATGGCGAAAGTGAGCCCGATGAACAAGCGCCGCGTAGTGGTCACAGGCATGGGTTGGGTGACCTGCCTCGGCACCGACGTCAACGAGGTCTTCGACCGGTTCGTGGCCGGACACAGTGGGATCATCCCCATCACCCGGTTCGACGCCGAGGGCTATGACACGCGCTTCGGCGGCGAGGTGCGCAACTGGAACGGCGGGCCCAACCTCGATCGGCGAGAGGCCAAACGCCTCGACCGCTTCGCCCAGTTCGCCATGAGCGCCGCCATCGACGCCGTTCGCGACTCGGGCATCGAGTTCGACCGGGAAAACCCCTGGCGCTGCGGTTCGGTCATCGGTAGCGGCATCGGCGGGATGGAGGAGTTCGAGGCCGGCTACCGCAAGTTCCTCGAAAAGGGCCCCGACCGCGTCAGCCCCTTCATGGTGCCCAAGCTCATGTGCAACGCCGGCTCGGGCAACGTCTCGATCCACTTCGGCCTCAGGGGGCCGAACCTCGCGGTGGCCTCGGCGTGCGCCAGCGCGGCCCACGCCA
>PUMS01000432.1 GCA_003551485.1 Phycisphaeraceae bacterium
AGCAGGAGCATGCCATGGCGCAACCCCGCATAAGCATCATCATCGCCGCGCACAACGCCGCGCCGTGGCTGGAGCGCGCGATATGCAGCGTGCTGGACCAGGATCACGGCTCGTGCGAGTTGATCGTGGTCGATGCCGGGTCCAACGACCACACCCCGGCGCTGCTGCGGCTGTATGAGCGCCGCATCGACACCTGGCGGCGGATGCCCCCGGTGTGTGCGCCGCGGGCGGTGAACCTGGGGCTGAGCTGCGCGCGGGGCCGGGTCATCGGCATCCTGCCGGCGTTCGGCTTGTACCTGCCGGGGACGCTGTTGCGGGTGCAGGAACTGTTCGGTCGCGAGCCGCGGATGCGCTGGCTGGCGGGGACGTGCCTGGTGCTGGGCGGGGGCGACCGGGTGATCGGCCGGTGCAAGCCCCGTGAGACCGTCGACCTGGGCTCGGTGCTGTCGCGGCCGGCGCTTGGGCTGCCGGGGGCGGCCACCTTCTTCCGCCGCGAGTTGCTGGACTGGTACGGCCTGTTCGACACGACGCTGCCGCGGGCGTGGCGGCTGGAGCACGCCTGCCGGCTGGTGTCCCACGGTGAGCATGCCACGCTGCACGATGGCGAACTGGCGGCGGCCCGGCCGATCCGCCGTCACGGCGAAGCGGCGATCGAGCGGCACCTTCAACGGATCGCCACCGCCCGGCGGTATGCGCCCTGGATCGGCGATGGGGCACAGCGCTGCGAGCTGACCGAGCGGCTGGGCCACCAGCGCCGGGCCGCCATCCTGGCCCTGGCCCGCCACCGCGGCGATGTGCGCGGCCGGCGCCTGCTGATGCATCACCTGATCCAGCACCCCCACTGGCTGTCCGACCCGGCCATCCGCACCTTCCTGCGTGGGGGCACCGGGGCCGATCAGACCCCGCAGGACCTGCGGGCCGCCTCTTAGGGCGCGCCTGGCCGGTCCGATGGGCTGCACCTGCCTGCCAAATAGACACCTCGAAGCGGCAGGCGGGTCGGCGATGGCAGGGGGTGGAGGGGGGCGGGGATGGGGCTGCACACCCTTAAGTCATTTTAAGACAATATCTTGTGTAGACGAGGCCGAGTTTGGTCGGCCCCGGCCCGCGGCACCGCGATTGCCACTTGGGACGGTGCAAAGGAGCGGTGCGCCATGGTGGACATGGTTTCACAAGGCGATGCCGCCGCGCTGGACGCCGGGCGACGGGTCGACCCGGGCCGTGGTTTGGCGTCCGACATGCCGGCCAGGCCCCCGGATGCGGCAGCGAATGCCGGTCTGGCCCAGCCGGCCGGAGATGACCAGGTGCCGGTGCGACGGTTCAACGTGCTGCTGACCGAGGACCGCGAGTACGCCAGCGAGCACTGGACGCGGCAGTTGGCTCGGTTGCTCAGCCCCCAGGGTGTACACACCCTGCTGGCACGCTCCGGCCGCGAGGCCATCGAACTGGCCGAGCACTGGCCGGTGCACGCGGCGGTGCTGGACCTGGGCACGCCGCGCAGCGTCGAGGCCGAGGGCCGGCGCGGCGGGGAGGGTGAGCCGGCGGGGCTGTGGCTGCTGGAACTGATGCGCCGACTGCCCAACCGCCCGCCGGTGGTGCTGCTCCGCCAGCCGGCGTTGAGCCGGCGCGAGGCCGAACGGCTGCTGGCCGATGCCCTGCGGCTCGGGGCCTTCTCGGTGCTGGAAAAGCCCGTGGGCATCGAGCAGGTGCTGACGGTGTTCCGGCGGCTTGTGGATCGAGAGTACAAGGGCCAGTGGCCCCTGAGGACGGAACCGAACTGACAAACCGGTTTGTCAGCCTAACCCCCATTGCCCGTGCCGCCGCCGAAAGCCCGCGGCGGGCGGGAACGATTTGAAGGAGATGCGACGATGAAGATTCGCCCGCTTGGTGACCGCATCCTGGTCAAGCGACGTGAGAGCGAGAACAAGACCGCCTCGGGCATCTACCTGCCCGACACCGCCAGGGAAAAGCCCCAGGAGGCCACCGTGCTGGCCGTCGGTGAAGGCCGCGTGCTCGACAGCGGCAAGCGGTCCGGCTTCCAGGTCAAGGAAGGCGACACCGTGCTGCTGAGCAAGTGGGGCGGCACGGAGGTCAAGATCGACGAGCAGGAGATGCTCATCCTCAGCGAAGACGACCTGCTCGCGGTCGTCGAAGAGAAGTAACCCCACCCGCGCCGGCGCTGGCCGCCCGGTCCGGGCGGCGCCGCCGGCCGCGCTGCACAACCCGGCCCCCAATCTGAACCAGACGCAAACACAGGAGAGTTCACCCCATGGCAGCAAAGACGATCAAGTTCGACCAGGAAGCGCGCGAGGCCATCCGCCGCGGCGTACACAAGCTGGCCAAGGCCGTTCGCACCACGCTCGGCCCCTCCGGCCGCGTCGTCATTCTCGAGAAGTCCTTCGGCTCGCCGACCATCACCAAGGACGGCGTCACCGTCGCCAAGGAGATCGAGATCGACGATGCGATGGAGAACATCGGCGCGCAGATGGTCAAGGAAGTGGCCTCGAAGGCCTCCAAGGATGCCGGTGACGGCACCACCACCGCCACGATCTACGCCGAGGCCATCTTCACCGAAGGGCTCAAGAACATCACCGCCGGCGCCAATGCCAACCAGGTCAAGCGCGGCATCGACAAGGCCGTGGCCGCCATCGTCAACGAGCTGGCCGCGCGCAGCAAGACCGTGACCACCAGCGAGGAGATCGCCCAGGTCGGCACCTGCGCCGCCAACCAGGATGAGGCCATCGGCAGGATCATCGCCGAGGCCATGGACAAGGTCGGCAAGGACGGTGTGATCACCGTCGAGGAAGGCAAGAGCCTCGAGACCAACGTCGAGCTGGTCGAGGGCATGCAGTTCGACAAGGGCTACCTCTCGCCCCACTTCGTCACCGACACCCAGAGCATGCAGGGCGTGCTCGAGGATGCCTACGTGCTGATCCACGAGAAGAAGCTGTCCTCGGCCAAGGACCTGGTGCCCATCCTGGGCAAGGTGGCCGAGAGCGGCCGGCCGATCCTGATCGTGGCCGAGGACATCGACGGCGAGGCGCTGGCCACGCTCGTGGTCAACAAGCTTCGCGGCACCCTCAAGGCATGCGCGGTCAAGGCCCCCGGCTTCGGCGACCGCCGCAAGGCCATGCTCGAGGACATCGCCGTGCTCACCGGCGGCCGGGCGATCATGGAAGAGCTGGGTGTGGACCTCGAGAAGCTCGAACTGAGCGACCTCGGGCAGGTCAAGAAGGTGGTGGTGGACAAGGAAAACACCACGCTGATCGAGGGCGCCGGCCGCAGCGAGGACATCAAGGGCCGCATCGAGGTCATCAAGGCCGAGATCGAGCGCACCACCAGCGACTACGACCGTGAGAAGCTCCAGGAGCGCCTGGCCAAGCTCTCCGGCGGCGTGGCGCAGATCAACGTCGGTGCCGCCACCGAGTCGGAGATGAAGGAGAAGAAGGCCCGCGTCGAGGATGCCATGCACGCCTGCCGCGCGGCGGTCGAGGAGGGCATCCTGCCCGGCGGCGGCACCGCCGTGCTGCGGACACGCAAGGTGCTGGACAAGGTGCGGTCGGATGCGGTGGCCGATGAGCGCATCGGCGTGGACATCGTCAGCCGTGCCGTCTCGGCCCCGATCAAGCAGATCGCGGACAACGCCGGGCTCGACGGCTCGGTGGTGGCCTCGAAGGTCGAGGCCAGCGATGAGTTCAGCTACGGCTTCAACGCCCTGACCCACGAGTACGGCGACCTGGTGAAGATGGGTGTGATCGTGCCGACCAAGGTCGAGCGCATCGCCCTCCAGAACGCGGCCTCGATCTCCGGCCTGCTGCTGACCACCGATGCCGTGGTCGTCGAGACCAAGGACAAGGAAGGCAAGAAGGCCGGCGCCGGCGCGCCCGGCATGGACGACATGGACTACTGATCCGCGAAATCCTCCGTTCCCATCCCCAAAGGCCCGGACGGCAACGTCCGGGCTTTTTTTGCATGAGAGCGAGTGGTGTGTTCTGGCCTGAATCCCCGGTAGTCGCCCATGTCGCGTTGCGACACCCATCCTGATGAAGACCGCGCAGCGTGCAGAGCCCTTGCTCCCCTCTTTCACCGGGAGAGGGGCCGGGGGTGAGGGAAGATACGCACGGGCCTTGCCTATCCGCCCTCACCCCGGCCCTCTGCTTCGAAAATCGCCCCCGGCGGGAGGGGGGGCCGTGTTCAGTGCAGAAAGACGAAAGAGGCGGACGGGGGCGGCTCCAGATCAGTCTTCCAGCAGGCTTTCGCGGTAGGCATCGCAGTAGGTGCCGCAGAACGGGTCGCGGCCGACGAGGGCCTCGGCGGCGAGGATGGCCGACATCATCTTGCGGTCGGTGGGGTTCATGATCGCGGCGTCGAGACCGCTGCGGATGGCCATCACCATGAACGCGCGGTTGACGATCCGGCGCATCGGCATCCCGTAGGAGATGTTGGAAAGCCCGCAGATGGTGTGCACGCCCTCGAACTCGCTCATGATCGCCTCGACGCCCTCGAGGAACTCAATGCCGAAGCGGTCGTTGGTTGAAAGGCACTGCGCCAGCGGGTCGAGGTAGATGTTGTCGCGGTCGATGCCGGCGCCCTCGAGCACGCCCATCAGCTCCCGGGCGACGCGGATGCGGTCTTCGGCGGTTTCCGGCGGGTTGCCGCGGTCGCCCATGCACAGGCCGATGACCTTGCAGTCGGTGCCCTGGATCACCGGCAGCAGGCCCTCCTGCTGCTGCTGGTCCATCGAGACCGAGTTGACCATCGACGTGCCGCGGTGCACCTTCATGGCCCGCTCGATGGCCTTGCCGTTGGCGCTGTCCAGGCACAGCGGCCTGTCGACCACCTCCTGGACGGTCTTGACCAGCCATTCCAGGTAATCGGCCTCCTTCGAGGCGAAGGCGCCGGCGTTGACGTCGATGTAGTCGGCGCCGTTGTCGGCCTGCGTTCGGGCCAGGTCCTGGATGCCGGCGGCATCCCACTGCTGGAGCATGGCCTTGACGGGGGTGCGGGTGGCGTTGATCAACTCACCGACGATCAGCATGGGGCTCATCCTTATGTCACTGATGCGCCGCGGCGGCCGGCATCAGGCGGCGGCCGCCCGGGCGCGGGGGGTTGGGGCGGGGGATTGGGGCGGGGGGAAACGGATTCAGAAGAACATGCGCTGGGTCAACTCGGTGCCCGGTGGCAGGATGATGAAGTCATCATCATCGTAGGGGCCGACCAGCAGGCGCTGGAGGAACTCGGGCTTGCCGCGAAGCTCCTCGTATTGTTTTTCAAAGAATTCGGCGTTCTCCCTGGCGCGCCGGCGGACGCACTCGGGCACGCCGTCGCCGGTGCCGCTTTCAACCAGCGCGATGCGCACCTGGTGCTTCATCTCCTCGCGCATGCCCCATTCGGCCATCTCGCGGCCGAGCTTGGGGGTGTATTCCTTCCGCATGGTGCCCAGCGGGTCCTTGTCGTGCTCGATCCACGACTCGGTCAGGTAATACGTGCCGGGGCACTGCTTGAACTGGCACTCGTAGTCCCTGCGCGAGCCGAGGAACAACGTGATGCAGTCGTGGATGCGCGGGATGATGAGCTGCTGGCGATGCGCCCTGATACCCACCACGCCGTTGCAGCAAAGGCCGTAGCCCATGACGATCCGCCCGGCCTCGCCGCCGTGACGGTCGATGGTATCCTGGAGGATCGCAGCCATGCGCTGGGGCTGGCGATGAAGGTCCTGGTCGAGGTAATGAATGCTCACGTGCGGCGCGATCTTCGCCTGGAGTCTGTCCAGGTCCGGTCGCAGAATCTCGCAGGCGATCAGGACGGTGCTTTCATGACTGGCGTTCATGGACGACTCCTCGATGACGGCCGATCGGCGGCACCGGCCGCGGCGGCGGCCTTGGCCGCATCCGGTGGCGGCGGGCCGATCGCCTCGACGGCGGCATCGGGCGGCGGTGATGCGGGCTCGACCGATTCGGACAGGTCGGGGTTGCCCACGGCGCTTGCGATGTAGCGGTCGACCGAGCCCTCGGTCTCGACGGTGAGCGAGACGTCCGGCTCGCTGGCGCCGGCGGCCTCGGCGCCCTCGAGGGCGAGCTGGCAGGCACGCTGGCGGGCGTAGGCCCGCGCGGGGTCCTCTTCATCGAAGCTGCGCCGTTCACCGGCGATCTGCACCGTGTAGCGGCGGCGGTCTTCGGTTTCCTGCACGAACAGCAGCGCTTCGGTCTGGACCATGATCGAGCCGGCCACCGCGCCGATGGCGTTGGCCACCTCGTGGTGCCGCGGCAGGACCAGGCTCGGGCCCAGCTTCTCGGCCACGCGGCCGAGGAAGGCCTGCGCCGGTGCGCCCAGGCCAATGGTGGGAAAGCGGCTGCTGAGCTGCACCGACAGCAGCGGGTTGCGGTTGTGAAGGAACTCTTCGAGGAACCAGCGCCCCCAGGTGCCATCGATTCGCTCGGGCAACCTCTCGGCGTCACGCGCGGCCAGGAAGACGATCACCTCCTCGGCGATCGTGGCGGCGATGAACTCGAAGATGCGGCGGTGAAGCTCATCGCGCTCGATGCCGATGAAGGCCGCCAGATGGTCCAGCGCCCAGGCGGCGGCCTCGGCATCCCACTTGTCCATGCGGCCCTGGGCGTGCAGCACGTCCGTGGGGGCCAGGCCCGCCACCTCGACGTGGCCGCGCCGCATCAGCGCATCGGCTTCGAGCTGGCCGGGGTGGTACACGTGCATCCGGCTCATCAGTTCGGCCAGGCTCATCGGGCCGTCGCCCAGCAGGTCGATGAGGCGGGCCTGGTTCTCGCTCAACTGCGCCCGCCGCCGCGCCG
>PUMS01000134.1 GCA_003551485.1 Phycisphaeraceae bacterium
CCTCATCCCCGGCCCCTCTCCCACAGGGAGTCGCTCATGTCCTGCTGGACACCGACGGCCATGAGAATCGTGCTGCCGCGCGGTGGCCAGCCGGTTGGTTGTGGTGCAGGCTTCCTGCCTGCACCGACAATACGACGGAGCAGGCTGGAAGCCTGCACCACAACCGGCCGCCAGTCCGCCCCGGCGATTTTCAGGGCAGTGTCCCATGCCGCCGGCGCCACACCCACGAGGATGAGAAGCGCGGACGCCTCTTACTCCCCTCTCCGACCGGGAGAGGGAGTAAGAACCGCCCCGCGGGGCGTGTCATGCACCCGCGGCAAGATAAAGCGGGGCGGGCAGGTTGCGTGCCGCGGCGGTGCCTGCTCCAATCTGTACCGGTCCTGCGGCAGGCTGGGCGCCTGTGGGCGCTGCCGTTGCAGGCGAGGCAGTTTGTCAGGCGGGGGGGCTCTTTCGGGGGGCTTCCGGGGCGCAACTTCCGGGGGGCGGAGTTTGGATTCATGGTTGACTTCACACAGGTGCGCTTCATGGTCATGGATGTTGATGGGGTGCTCACCGATGGCTCGATCATCATCGATGACCACGGCATCGAGGCCAAGCGGTTTCACGTGCGCGACGGGTTTGCCATCAGGCAGGCCCAGCAGGTGGGCCTGAAGGTCGGCGTGCTCACCGGCCGCAACACGCGGGCGGTGAACCTGCGCATGGCGGAGTTGGGGATCGAGTACGTGTTGCAGGGCGTGAGCGACAAGGCCGCGGGCCTGGAGCAGCTCTGCCGGCAGGCGGTCGTGGAGCCGGCGCAGACGGCCTTCCTTGGCGATGACCTGGTGGATTTGCCCGCGATGCGCCGCTGCGGGTTTCCCATCGCGGTGGCCGATGCGGTGGATGAGGTGCGCCAGGTGGCGTGCTTCGTCACCGCCGCGCGCGGCGGGCGCGGTGCGGTGCGCGAGGCCATCGAGCACGTGCTCGGGGCAAAGGGGCTTTGGCGACAGATCGTTGACCGGTTTTCAAGATAGTGTCTCATGAGACTGCGCCGCACCCACGAGGATGAAAATCGCGGGCGGCTCTTTCCCCCTCTCCCGGAGGGAGAGGGAGTTAGATTTTCACGATAGGGCCGCCGATGGGCGGTGCATGAACAGGAGGTGGTTTCACCATGCCGTTTCCAGCCGATTTCACCTGGGGCGCTGCCGCGGCGTCGTATCAGATCGAGGGCGGCCACGATGCCGATGGCAAGGGCCCGAGCGTGTGGGACATGATGTGCCGCTGGGAGGGCCGCATCCACGAAGGCCACAGCGGCGATGTCGCCTGCGACCACTACCACCGCTATCGCGAGGATGTGGCGCTGATGAAGCAGATCGGGCTGACGGCCTACCGGCTGTCGCTGAGCTGGCCGCGCATCCTGCCCGAGGGCGTGGGCACGGTCAACGAGCCGGGCCTGGCGTTTTACGACCGGCTGGTGGATGAACTGCTGGGCGCGGGCATCGAGCCGTGGGTGACGCTGTTTCACTGGGACTTTCCACTGGCGCTTTTCCGCCGCGGCGGATGGCTCAACCGCGACAGTGCCGAGTGGTTCGGTGAGTACGCGGCCATCGTGGCCGCGCGGCTGGGCGACCGCGTCCGCTGCTGGATGACGCACAACGAGCCGCAGTGCTTCATCGGGCTGGGCCATGGCAGCGGGGTGCATGCGCCGGGGCTGAAGCTGCCGTTTTCCGAGCAGTTGCTGGCCGGCCATCACGCGATGATGGCCCACGGCCGGGCCGTGCAGGCCTTGCGCCAGGGGGCGAAGCGCCCGCCGCGCATCGGCTGGGCCCCCGTGGGCGTGATCAAGTACCCCGCGGGCAACGATGAGGCCCACCTCGAGGCCGCGCGGCGGGCGACGTATGCCTGCACCGAGCGGCACCTGTGGAACCTGACCTGGTTCAGCGACGCCGTGCTCAAGGGCGAATACCCCGCCGATGCGCTCGAGGCATGGGGCGATGAGGCGCCCGCAGCGCGCAACGGCGACATGGCGCTGATGCATCAGCCACTGGACTTCTTCGGGGTCAACATCTACAACGCCCTGCCCGTGAAGGCTGCGGACAACGCCGCGGGTTATGAGGAGGTCAAGCGTTACGAGGGCTTTCCCATCACGCTCTTCGGCTGGCCGATCGAGCCCGACAGCCTCTATTGGGGCCCGCGCTTCATCCACGAGCGTTACGGCCTGCCGGTGGTGGTGACCGAGAACGGCCTTTCCAACCCGGACGTGATCGACCTCGACGGCCGCGTTCGCGACCCGCAGCGCATCGACTTCACCCGCCGCTACCTGCTGCGCCTCGAGGATGCGATCGGCGATGGCATCCCCGTCGAGGGCTACTTCCACTGGTCCGTGATGGACAACTTCGAGTGGGCCGAGGGCTACAAGCACCGCTTCGGGTTGATCTACGTCGACTACCGCACCCGTCAGCGCGTGCTCAAGGATTCGGCCCACTGGTATGCGAAGGTGATCGCCGGCAATGGCAAGGCGCTGCACGAGGCGGTGTAGGGGCGTGGCGCACAGGACCTTGCTCAGCCGCTGCGGCATCACCGCCGCGCCAATGCCGGGACGGGCCGGGTGTATGGCATATTTCGCGGAGTTTCGAACCCGAACCAAAGGGGGTGGCATGGTCAGCGGCCGTCCCCGGCCGATGGCCATGGCGCTGCGTGGCCCGCTCATGGTCATCTGGCTGAAGACAGCCCGCTGACCATGCCACCCATGGCGTCCCCGCGGTGAATGTCATGCACCCGGGCGGGCCGGCCGCGCTGGGGTAGGTTTGCCCCCGACGGCGGCGGGGGCTAAGTTGGCGGTGCTGAGTGTTGACTGCCCCACACGTGCTCGCGGCCGGCCGGCCGCGGGTATTTCCACCTCGATGGAGTTGCCATGTCAAGCCAGGTGCAGGCGAAGCTTTCGAATCTTTCCGATCCGGCCCGTTACGGGGTCACCGCGCGCTATGAGGGGTTTCAGGCGGGCGGTGGGGGGCTGGTCGAGCGTGAGCAGGTGGTCTGCCGGGGCGCAGCGTGCGAGGCCGATGGGGATACGCTGGTGGTGCGCTTCGATCAGAGCGATGGCCGGGTCGAGGCCGAACTCGGTGTGCTCGAGTTGCCGGGCAACTGGCGCCAGTTCGGCACGTTGCGCGCCGTGGTCGAGGCGCTCGATGGGCCGCTGACGCTGGAACTGATCGTCATCGGCGCACGCAACCGGTTGCCGGTGCGGGCCGAGCTCGAGGCCGGGCGCGAGCAGGTGGTCGAGCTGGACCTGCGCGACCTGCCGCTGACCGCGGGCATCCGCGCCGCCTACGAGCCATCGGCGGTGCGGCTGGTGGGCCTGTGGGGCGGCGATGAGAAGCTGACCGACTTCGAGCGACAGCGCCGCGGCGGGAGCCGGGGGCGGGGCACGGAGGATTTCCTCGAGCCCGTGCAGGACCCGCCGCAGGGCCCGCGGCGGGTGATGGTGCGCTCGCTTTCGCTGCTGCCGCTGCAAGGGGGCGAGCGGCTTTACTGCGTGGACCGCTTCGGTCAGCGCGCCGGCACCACCTGGCCGGGCAAGATCAGCGATGAGGCCGAGCTGACCGCCTTGCGCGACAGCGAGTCATCGCGGCTGGAGGCGATGGCCGATGTGCCCGATCGCGATGCGTTCGGCGGCTGGACCGGCGGGCCGAAGTTCGAGGCCGGCGGGTACTTCCGCGTCGAGCAGTCCGGGGGCGTGTGGTGGCTGATCGATCCGCTGGGCCATCCGTTCTACTCGATCGGCACCACGGGCGTGCGGACGCTGGACAACACGATCCCCGACGGCCGCGAGGAGCTTTTCGAGCAGCTTCCGCCGCGCGAGGGGCCCATGGCCGAGGTCTGGCTACCCAAGGAATGGCGCGGCGGGGGTGTGAGCTTCTACCGGTGGAACATCCTGCGAAAGTACGGCTCGAAAGAGGCCTGGCGCGACCGGGTGTGCCGGCGGTTTCGCAAGTGGGGGTTCAACACCATCGCCAACTGGTCCGAGGATGTGATGCTGGACCAGCAGCAGGTGCCGCACGTGCGGACCACGGCTTCGCGCGACGAGCGTTTCCCGCTGATCTCGAAGGCCTTCGCGGACGTGTTCGACCCGCGCTGGATGGAGTTGCTCGATGTCAAGTTCGCCGAGGAGGTCGCCCCGGAGAAGGACAACCCGTGGGTGCTCGGCATCTTCGTGGACAACGAAGCCCCGTGGCGCAACCCGCGGCTGCTCCAGGCCGAGCGCGACATGGCCGTT
Source organism: Phycisphaeraceae bacterium (assembly GCA_003551485.1). Taxonomy (GTDB): domain Bacteria; phylum Planctomycetota; class Phycisphaerae; order Phycisphaerales; family Phycisphaeraceae; genus B1Sed10-187. The sequence goes on from PUMS01000134.1 coordinate 4,253, forward strand.
CGCGACCGGTGGATGCGCTACGTGCGCGAGCAGACCGGGGATGATCTCGACGCCGCATCGCGCGCTCTTGGCCGGCGCCTCGACGACTGGGCGCTGGTGGCGGGCATGTCGGTCGAGGATGTGCCCGCCGAGGGCCCGGGCCGGGAGCTGATGGCGGGCTTTGAGGCGCTGTATGCCGACACGATGTTCGGCGGCATCCGGAAGATGCTCCAGCGCCACGCGCCCAATCACCTGTATCTGGGCTGCCGGTTCGTGCGGGTGGCGCCGGCGCCGGCGATCGTGGCCGCGTGTGGCCGACATGCCGATGTCATCAGCGTCAACTGCTACGACCTGTACCCGCGTCCGGAGCAGTTCGGCCCGTGGCACCGCGACAGCGGCGGCCGGCCGCTGATGCTGGGCGAGCACCATTTCCCGCTGGCCAGCGAGCGTCAGCTTCGGCCGCTCTATGCCGCGTTCACCGCCGCGGAGCGCCGCCGCTTCTACGTCGAGTTCCTTCGCCGCTGGCTGGCCCAGCCCTACACGGTGGGCAGCCACTGGTTCCAGCACGCCGACCAGAGCGCCACGGGGCGCGCCCTGGACGGTGAGAACCAGCTCGTGGGCTTTGTCGACATCACCGACCAGCCGCACACGGAACTGGTCGAGGCGGCGATGGAGGTGACGGCGAACATGTACCAGTGGCACCAGGCCGCGGGGGAGGCGCGGTAGGGGGGCAGACAGCAAGCAGGATGGGAAGAGCGCGGTCTTCCCAGCCTGCGGGGGGGGCGCAGCACTCGGCACACCTCGAAGCCGCAGTGCCGGCCGGTATCGGGCCGGGCGACCCGAGGCCGGGTCAGGCGTCGTAAACTGGGTGCAGCGCGGCGGTGGCTGCCGCGGCCAGGCTGCGGCAGCGCTGCGGCACAACGTGAGGTCTCGCTCCATGACATTGCGGGTCAAATGCACTTGTGGCAAGCGATACCGGGTCGATCCGGAACTGCGCGGTCACCGGGTGCGCTGCCCGGCGTGTGGCCGACATGTGCACGTGCCAGCACCTGAGTCACCGCCACCACGCCAAACCGGCGCAGACGGCGATGTCGCATCAGATCGCCATCGCGGCGCCGGCGCCGATGCCGATTCAGAGCCCGACGTCACGCTGCGAGAGCAACTCGGCCAGTGGCTTTGGCGCGGCCGGCGCTGGCTGGACTGGTACCTGGGCCAGCTTGTCATCGACTGGCGGCCCGCTGCTGAGCACCTTCGACGCTGCACCGGCTGCTTCCACCACCAGGTCACCACCCACGCTCCCTGTCAGCAGTGCGGTGGGCCGACGGTGGGATCGGACCTCGCCCGCATCTGCACCGGCCTCGATGGCCGGCTCCAGGAGAGCACAGGGGCTGTGGCCCACACGCGGCATCGGCTTCGCATCTGCGGCATGATCGTCACTGCCATCGCCGCACTGCTGGCGGTGGCGGCGCTGTGGCGGACGCTGCTGGGCCTGTTCCTGCTGCCGCTGATCGCGGCGCTGGCCGCCACGGTGCAGCTCATCGCGGCTCACGTGATGCGGTGGAAGCTGTATCACGATCACGGCCCCGTGCTCCGCGAGGCGCAGTGCGATCCGGCCGAGGTCAATCCCGCCGCGGCCAGGGCAGCGGACATCGCCGCCACGCACATCCTGCCGTTTCTCAAGCGCAACGAGCTGCCCACTTCCACGGGGGATGCCCCCGCCGCGGGTGAGCAACCCGCCGCCCTCACCCTCCAGCGCCTGCTGCCCGACGGCACGCGACGGAAGGTGGCGCTCAGCGCTGAGGAACTGGCCATGCTCGAGGAGCTGCTCGCTCAGCGCGATGCGCCCCTGCCCGAGGGCCAGCAGTTGAAGCGCCACTACCTGATCGGCTGTGCCCTCATGGGCGACCTGCACGCCTTCCGCGAGCAACTGCGCCACCTCGAGCGCGGCGGGCAGGACACCATCGAGGCCTTTGTCACCCTCACCGGCGGCCGCGCCGAAATGCAGCCGCTGCTGCGCGCCGTGCTCAGGGAGCGCGGCGAGGGCGTTGCGCCCGATGAGCTGCAACAGCGCATCGACCGGCAGCTACGACAGTGGAAGCTGCGCCAGTTCGAGGCGGACCTGGAGCGCCGCCGCGATGAAGAGGCGGTCAACATCAGCATCGACATGATCGACCGGATGGACCCCTACCGGTTCGAACACCTCGTGGGCATGATCTACGCCACTCTGGGCTACCGTGTGGAGCCGACCCCGCGCGGTTCCGACCAGGGCGCGGACGTGTTCATCGAGAAGGGCGGCCACCGAACCGTCATCCAGGCCAAGCTTTACAGTGGGCCGGTGGGCAACAAGGCCGTGCAGGAAGCCATCGCCGCGCAGAGCCACTACCGGTGCAACGCCGCCGCAGTGGTGACCAACGCCACCTTCACCGCCTCGGCACGCGAGCTGGCCGCCGGCAGCCGCGTCGAGTTGGTCGACCGCGAACAGCTCATCGACCTGCTCGCACGCTTCAACAAGGCCCCCAAGGACTACACCCGCCTCAAGCAACTCCTCCAACCCCGCCCCCCGGA
>PUMS01000455.1 GCA_003551485.1 Phycisphaeraceae bacterium
CCGAGCCGTCGATCGCGATGAGCAGGGCCGGGCGATGCGGATCGTCGGCATTCACACCGACATCACCGAGCCGATGCTCAGTCGCCTGGCCCTGGCCGAGCGCTATCAGCGGCTGCAGCGGCAGAGCGACCACACCCCTGCCCATCTTTACAGCTACGACCCCGCAACCCGCCGCCTGGTGTGGGTCAATCGCCGTGCCGCCGACTTCTGCGGCCGGTCGGTCGAGGCCCTGCTGGCCGATGCCGATCGGCCCTTGCCACACGAGATCGCCCCGGAGGACGTTCAGAACGTCACCGAGGCCCGTCGCCGGCTGACGGGTTCGGCCCCGGAGCCGGTGGTCGAGTTCACTCTGCGCATCGGCCGCCACGATGGTCAGATGCGCTGGCTGCGGTTCTGGGAGTCGATTCAGCCGGCGCAAGGCGAAGCCGGCGATGGGCCCGGCGGGCGCGACCGCGGCCCCAGCCGCCCCGCCGACGCCCTCATCATGGGCGCTGCGCTGGATGTCACCGTCCAGCGCCAGGCCGAGGCCGCCGCCCGCCACACCGAGCGACTCGCCGCCATGGGCACGCTGGCGGCCAACCTCGCCCACGAGGTCATCAACCCCATCGGTGCGATTCTCACCAACGCCCATCTCCTGGAGGTTTACCTCAAGACCCGAGGCGGTCCCGGTGCCGACGAGGCGCTGGAACACGCCCACCAGATCAGCGAAACCGGCCAGCGCTGTGCCCGGATGATTCGCAACATGCTGCAATTCGCCCAGCCCGACCAGTCGCGGATTCAGCCCCAGGACATCGAACGCATCATCGACCTCGCCGTCGAACTGACCGAGAGCTTCACCGCCGATCACCAGGCCACCATTGACAAGTGCTGCCAGCCGCACCTGCCGCCGGTACCGGTCAACACCACCGAGATCGAACAGGTGCTCATCAACCTGATCCACAACGCCGCATTGGCTCATGGCCGTCACATCCGCATCCGGGCCACCAGCACGCCCGACCGCTCGCGCGTGCGGGTGGCGGTGGAAGACGATGGCAAGGGCATGGACGCCGAGCAGGCCGCACACGCCTTCGACCCGTTCTATACCAGCCGAGCCGACGACGGCGGAACGGGCCTGGGCCTGAGCATCTGCCACGGCATCATCACCGGCTACCGCGGCCGAATGGGCCTGGAGAGCCACCCCGGCAAGGGCACCTGCATCTGGTTCGAGCTGCCGGCCATCACCGGCGGGGAGGAGCCCGCCGATTGAACACCGCGCGGGTTGAACAGGGCGATCGCCCCTGACGACCCTCACCGCGCACTGCACTGGCAGCCGAGGGATACACAAGGAAGCGTAAGCCGCCAACGGATATTTCACCCCCCGCCGCGCCTGATTCGCGGGAATGTTCTTGCAAGGAGAGATTGCACTCTTCTTATGACGGGTGATTGGCCGGCATAGCTGAGAGACGATGTTCGGCAGAAAACGCTTGCCTCGGTAGGGGGTGGCGCGGTATTGTGGATCGGTTCATGCGTCGCCATCGGCTGGCTGCAGTGGAATACGGGATGCGGCGTGGGGCGACTGATTGGGGGCCGAACAATGAACAACGGTTCGGTATTCGTGGTCGATGACGACCAGAGCATGAGACAGGCGATCGAGCGGCTGTTGAAGTCGGCCAGGTTCAAGACCAGGCTGTTCGCCTCGGCCCATGCTTTTCTCGAGCAGTTCGATCCCACAGTCTCCGGGTGCCTGGTGCTCGATCTTCGCATGCCCGGCATGACCGGCATGGAGTTGCTGGAGCGCATCGCGGACACCGACCATCAGCTCGCCGTGCTGGTCATCACCGCCTTCGGCGATGTGCCCACGGCGGTGCGAGCCATGCGCCTCGGCGCCACCGACTTTCTGGAAAAGCCCTTCAACCCGCCGGAGTTTGTCGAGCACGTGCGCCAGGCCGTCGAACGCGCTGCCGACCTCAACCGCCAGCACCAGGCCAGGCAGAACGCCCTGGCGCGGTTCAACACCCTCTCACCGCGCGAGAGAGACGTGCTGAACATGCTGCTGGCAGGCATGTCCAACAAGCAGGTGGCCTCCGGCCTGGATGTCAGCGAGAAGACCATCTCGGCCCACCGCAGTCACATCCTGGAAAAAACCGGTGCCGACAGCCTCATCTCGCTGGTGCATCTGCTTGGACTGGCGGGCATCGAGTGCCGGCAGGTTCCCCGCCGGCGCTCCTCCAGGTCGTCCTCCGCCGCGCCGCTGGCTCGTCCAGAGGGCGAGCATCGCAAGGACGATCTCGATCACGATGCCAAGATTTGAAGCGCCCGCCACCGGCGTCAGCACCGGGCCCCGACTGCCTTCCCTCAGGCCCGCACCAGGGCGTAGTAGAGCCGGCCCGCCGCGTAGAGGGCGCTGAACTGCCCGGCGAACGCCGCCCCCTCATTCCCGTCCAGCCGGCCGCGACACCAGCGGCCAAGGCCCCCGGCACAGGACTCGACGGCCGTGCGATAGAACCAGGTCGGCACGCTGCGGCCCTGGCCGGTGCGGTGCATCCGGGTGCTCAGCCAGGCCTGGCGCAGGGCGAACTGGCGAAGGTACGGGCGGGTCACCCGCTCGTGCGGTACCGGGTGATGCACAGTGGCATCGGCCGCGTACCAGCCCCGCCCGCCCGCGGCAGCGATGGCCTTGACCATCAGGCTGTCTTCCATGCCCATGCGCCGATCGCCGCGGTGGCCCACGGTGGTGTCGAAGTAGCCCGCCGCGGCGATGGCGCCGGTGCGCAGGGCGAGGTTGGCGGTGTAGAACGGTGTGTCGGTGTTCGGGTTCCAGTAGCGGGAGATCGACCCGCGGTCGTACTGCACGATCGCATCGGCGAGCGTGGGGCAATGCTCGGGACTGAAGTGCGCCGGCCGCGGACGGTCCCACACCGGCTCGACGCGCCCGCCCCAGAAGGCGCAGTCGGGCCTGGCCGTGATCGCCCGCCACATGTTCATCAGCCAGGCGGGTTCGAAGGTGACATCATCATCGGTGAACAGGAGGACCGGGGCCGCGGCCTCTCGCGTGGCGCGGTTGCGTGCAAAACTGGCGCCGAGGCGCGCCTCGGCGATATAGCGGACGGGCAGCCGGTCCGTAAAGCGATTGGCAAGGGCCTCGATTCGGCTATCGCAGCCGTTGTCGATCAGCAGCAGTTCCCACGCGATGGCCGGGCGCTGACAGGCCGTAAGCGACCGCAGTGTGGTCTGGAGCAGGTCGAAGCGGCGGTAAGTGCAGATGGCGACGGTCAGGTCCATGACGGGGGCATTCCGCAAGGTGGGTTCCACCAGCAGCGGCGGCGGCGCGTGCGGTAGCTGGGAGGATCAGCCCAGTTCTCGCTCGGTCTTCCAGCCGAAGCCGCGCCGGTTGTCGATCCATCGGATCCATCGCGGCGTCAGTTCGAAAAAAGTCTGCATCTGCAGCGCCTGGCGCATCGGGTAGGTCTGGGCGAAGGCGAACTTGCCCACGTACAGCTCCCAGATGCGGTTGTTCTCGGACTCGATGCTCACCGGCCGGCAACGGCCGTGAATCTGCAGGCCGCGGATCTGCTCGGGCTGATCGTTGTGGGCGTAGATGGTCGCGGCGACCTCGACCCCGTCGCCGATGTGGCGGCCGTGGGCCGATTCAGCGCTCGAGACGAAGTAGAGCCTCAGCCTCTCATCGTGAGCGTACTGCACGTTCGCCGCGTGCGGCCGCCCCTCGGGCGACACCGTGGCCAGCGAAGCCGTGCGGCAGTCAGCCAGGAACCGTGGAATCTCGCTATCGAAGTCGAATGGGTCCATATCCGCAGCACCGCTCCAACCCCCCAATCCCCAATCCCTACGCCCTCCCCACCGCCAGGTTCATCCGCCCGATGCGCTTCAGCGCCTCCTCGACGTTGGCCCGGCTGTTGAACGCGCTGAGGCGGAAGTAACCCTCACCGGCCCGACCAAACCCGCTGCCGGGGGTGCCCACCACGTGGGCCTCATCGAGCAGCCGGTCGAAAAAGCCCCAACTGTCCTCGCCCTCGGGCGTGCGGACCCAGACGTAAGGGGCGTTGACCCCGCCGTACACCTCCAGCCCCTGTTCGCTCAGCGCCTCGCGGATGAGCCGGGCGTTCTCGAGGTAGAAGCGGATCAGGCCAGCGGTCTGCTCGCGGCCGTCGGCGCTGTAGACCGCCTCCGCGCCGCGCTGCACGATGTAGGACACACCGTTGAACCGGGTCGTCTGACGGCGAAGCCACAGCCGGTGCAGGTCCACCTGCTCACCGTCGGGCGTGGTGCCGGTCAGCTCGCGCGGCACGACCGTGAAGGCGCAGCGGGTGCCGGTGAACCCGGCGTTCTTGCTGAAGGAGCGGAACTCGATGGCCACCTCGCGGGCGCCGTCGATCTCGTAGATCGAATGCGGGATCGTCGGGTCGGTGATGAAGGCCTCGTAGGCCGCATCGAAAAGGATCAGCGCATCGTGCTCGCGGGCGTACTCGACCCAGCGCGCAAGCGTGTCACGGTCGGCCACAGCGCCGGTGGGGTTGTTGGGAAAGCACAGGTAGACCACGTCCACCGGCCGGTCAGGCAAGGGGGCGACAAAGCCGTTGTCGCGGTCGGCCCGCAGGTAGACCAGGCCCGCGTACTCGCCGCGCTCATCGGCCGGGCCGGTGTTGCCCGCCATGACGTTGGTGTCGACGTAGACCGGATACACCGGGTCCTGCACCGCGATGACGTTGCCGCTGGTGGTCGTGGGCGCGAGGATGTCGAGGATGTTGCCCGTGTCGCACTTGCTGCCGTCGGAGATGAATATCTCATCGGCATCGACCCGGCAGCCGCGGGCGGCGTAGTCGTGCTCGGCGATCGCCTCGCGCAGCCAGGGATAGCCCTGCTCGGGCCCGTAGCCCTTGAACGTGTCGCCCCGGGCCATCTCATCGACGGCGCAGCGCATCGCCTCGATGACCGCCGGCGGCAGCGGCTCGGTCACATCGCCGATGCCCATGCGGATCACCCGGGCGTCGGGGTGCTCGCGGCTGAACACCGAGACGCGCCGGGCGATCTCGGGAAAAAGGTAGCCGGCCTGGAGCTTAAGGTAGTGGTGATTGATGTGGGCCATGTCAACCCTCGAGTCATGGTCATGGTGATGTTGCAGCGGCGGGGTTGCGCCTGCCACCGATGGAAGGCGCGGCGGAGGCTACGAGAAAAACTTCGCCGCGTACTGGCGGGCGGTCTGGAGCGCATCGGGCAGCCGGGCGGGGTCCTTGCCGCCGGCCTGGGCCATGTCCGGCCGCCCCCCCCCGCCGCCACCGGCCGCGCGGGCGACCTCGCGCACCCAGTCGCCGGCCTTGAGCCCCTTGCCGATCAGCGGCTTGGGCACCGCGGCGAGGAAGGCCACCTTGTCCTGGCCCGACGCTGCCAGCAGCATCGCCGCCTCCGGCCGCTTCTTGCGGATCACATCCATGGCCGTGCGGAGCGTCTGGGCATCGGCGCCCTCGATGCTGGCCACGATCAGGTCGCCACCGTTCTGCTCGGCCAGCACGCGGGCCTGCTCGACCACGGCGCCGGCACTGTCGCGCGCCTGCTGCTTCTCGTGCTCTTTGAGTCGCTTCTGCTGATCGGCCAGAAGCCGGCGCAGCCGCTGGCGGGCCAGCAGGGGCAGCACGGCCTCGCTGAGCGCGGTATTGAGCGCGGGCAACTGCTCGACCAGGGCCTCGGGCGCAGCGCCATCGAGCGCGGCGATGTGGGCCTCGAGCTGCTCGGCCTCGGCCGCCGCGCGCCCGGCGAGTTCGCCGCTCACGGCGGTGATCCGCCGCACCCCCCGGGCCACGCCCTCTTCCGAGAGCACCGCGAACCGTCCCGCCTCACCGGTGCGCTTCAGGTGCGTGCCGCCGCAGAACTCGATCGAATGCTGCCGCCACCGGGCATCACCCGGTTCGGCAAGCACCTGCTCGACGGGCACGCCGATGGCCACCACGCGGACGCGCGGCGGGTACTTCTCACCGAAAACGGCCCGCAGGCCGTTGATCTTCAATGCCTCGGCCTGATCGGCCACGGCGGCATGAACGGGCATGTCCGCGGCGATGTCGGCGTTGACCTGCCGCTCGACGGCCTCGACCTGCTCGGGCGTGAGCGGTGCGTTGTGGGTGAAGTCGAAGCGCGTCTTCTGCTCCTCGACCAGCGAGCCCTTCTGGTCGGCGGTGGCCGCCACCTGGTCGCGCAGGGCCTTGTTGAGCAGATGCGTGGCGGTGTGGTTGGCCATGATCGGGGCGCGGCGGTCGTCATCGACCTCGAGCACCAGCGCCTGCTCCCCGCCGCGAAGCGTCCCCGACTCGACCTTGCCGATGTGGAAGATGCTCTGGCCGATGCGCTGGGTGTCCTCGATGCGGGCGCGGCCGTCGGGGAACGCAATCGTGCCGCGGTCGCCCACCTGACCGCCGGCCTCGGCATAGAAGGGCGTGACGGCGGTGACGATGGCCAGGTCGCTTCCCTCGGCCGCTTCATCGACGCGCCGGGCACCGCCCTGGCCATCGAGCAGAAAGAGCTCGCAGCCCATCGTCCGCTCGATGCGCGTGTGCTCGTAGCCGTCGAACTCGCTGGCCGGCGGCTGCTCGCGCTGCATCAGGTCCAGCAGCGTGTCGGCGGCGCCACCGGTCCCCGCGGCCTGGCGGCTGAGCCGCCGCGCCGCCTCCATGCGCCTCTCGAAGCCCTCGACGTCCACGCCCATGCCGCGCTCGGCGGCCATCACCTGCGTCAGGTCGAGGGGGAAGCCGTGGGTGTCGTAGAGCGTGAAGGCATCATCGCCGCTGACCTGCTTGCG
>PUMS01000264.1 GCA_003551485.1 Phycisphaeraceae bacterium
GCGGTCCTGGGCCAGCGTCGAGACGATGCTGGACTTGCCCTTGTTGGGGTGGCCGACCACGGCGAACACCGGCCGCTGCATCAGGCCTTCTCCTTGACCAGCAGTGCCAGGCGAAGCTGCGGATCGCCCGCCGCGGCCACCCATCGGGCAAACAGCGACAATTCCTGCTCACCCGGCGCGGCCGCCTGACCCTGGCCGTCCTTGCCAAGCGGGGCGAGCAGGACCGGCCGGCGCGGGCCCAGCGCCTGGCGCAGGCGGGTGAGAAAGTCGGTCAGGTCCAGCAGCGGCGGCTCCCAGGCCTTGACCAGCACCAGCACCGCGGCGGCTTCCCCCGACGCCGCGGCCTGCTCGATAATGCGGTCATCCGCTTCCACCGGCTGCGCGCCGCCGGCACGCACCAGCGGACCGAGCCGGCCGCCCACAGCGCGGCCGACGAGTTGCTCAATGTCCGGCCTCGCCAGCCCCAGGCCCGCCCAGTCGATAGCGAAGACCTCGCCGTCGGCGGTGGCCGGATCGGCCTGCCAGGCCACGGCGGCTGCATCATCGCCCCCGAGGGTTTCATCGCTGTCGGCCGCGGCCTGCGGCGAACCGTGGCCGTGAGTCTCAACCAGCGGGCTGTTGAGCCGCTGGAGCACCTCCGCCGCGCCGGGCAGTTCGAGGATCGCCCGGTCGCACGCGCGGCGGAGGCGCCAGGCGGCGAGCGGCAGGCTCAGCAGCCGCGGCAGCAGGCCCCAGGTCAGCAGCGCCGCGACGATGAACGGCCACCACCGCGTGCCCGCTCGGGGGTCTTCGATGCGCCCATCGCCGCGGTAGAACTGGGTCTGTTCGATCAACTCCGCCGAGGGCACCGCCGCGGGCACCCACGCCGCCCAGGGCGCAGCCACCGCGGTGGTGATGTGGCCCATTGTCTCGGCCTCGACGTGCAGCGTGGTGCTCCAGCCGAAGGCCAGGTCGGAGAAGGTGATCAGGTACAGGCACGCCATCAGCGCACCGATGTTGAAAGCCACGGCGAAGCCCTGCCCGGCACGCACCACCGCCCATTTCTCGACGTGGCCGAACCGGCCGTGGTGCGAGCGGGTCACACCGGCGAAGCGCTCGATGGCCTCGCGGTGGACCTGCGACAGCCGCTGCATCACCCACGGCACGATGCGGCCGGGGCTGAGCATCGACAATGCCTCCTGCACCGCCGCCAGGCCCGGCACCCAGCGCAACAGCCCCTGCGGCAGCATCAGCACGCCCAGCAGCACCAGCAGCAGAAGCTGGCCGCCGATCAGCACCGCCAGCAGGCGCACGATATTGACCGGCTGCGTCCCGTCATAGGCAAACAGCCCCGCCGCGACGATCCACCCCGCGATGAGGCCCACGATCAGCAGCAGGCCGCAGACGATGCGATACCAGCCCTCGACCTTCTGCCCCGGCCGCCGTTTCGGCGGCGGGTCCATGGCCGTAAGCCACTGTTCAAGCTGCTCGATGGGTCGCCCCTTCAGTGCATCAAGGCCGGCCTGCTGCCCCAGGTGCCGGTCTCGCCGATGCAGTTCATGGCCGTCTCGCAGCGCATCGGCCTCGAGCCGGCCGGCGAGGTCGACCAGCAGACCCAGTCGTGATGGGGAAGCGTGAGCTTTCATTGCCTATCCGCGCTCATCATACCCCCGCAGGCCGATCGAAAGCACGTCGAGACCCCCGATGCGCCCCCGCCCGCCTCGGCGCGCGGTGATGCCGCGAACATGACCACCATGCCGCAGCCACACGATGTCGCCGCCGGTTGCGATGCGGTCTACGATGGCGCGAACCTGCTGGTGAAGCCGGCGGGGGCCGACGGCCATACAGCGGCTGATTGGAGGTCTGCATGATAACGAAGGCGTTTCTGTTTTCGAACCCGGGTGAGGCAATCGCCTCGGCACGCCGCGCAGGCGAAATGCGAGAAGTGCATTACCTCATCGAAGACCACTTGCATTATCTTCCAGATGATGCTCGCGGCTGGTTGATCCGCGCAGAGGCATATCTGGAAGATGCCTGCTACATCAACGCCGTATACATCGGCCAGCATTATCGCCATATGCTTGAAGCTGACGATGCCGCGCGGATGGACGTGATCCATGAGCGAGCACTGCTGCGCATCGGCTTGCATCTGCCGACCGGATGCAGGGTGCATTACTCGGAATCGACGCCCGAGGACATGGATGCAGATGTTGATCCCCTGGAGTGGTCGCTACGGGATGACAACGTGAACAGAGCGGCGGAGAATCCCGCCGATCTGGGGCGATGGCACGCACTGTTTTTCAACTATGTCGAGAACGAGGAATTTCTGATGGCGCTATGGGCCCTTTTTGTGATGATTGCCAACGCAGATGAAGACACGGACATCACGTCAATGGTTGCAGATGGTGCCGATTTCCTGGCCCATTACAGAGGGATTGATACCATATGGGATGTCGTATGCCGCAAGATAAGGAAATGTCCGATCACTCAGCTTTTCGCCAGCGCGCCCGGAGCCCGGGCCGCCATGATTGCAGCGTATTGCGATCGTGAGCTGGCGTTGAATGTGCCAGCCGAGTGCCTGGAACGTGTCGTCATGCCGCTCTGGCCCAGCCCAGAAGGCTGAACCTTCAAAGTAACTGTTCGCGGCCGGTGGATCGTGCGATGGGCCAATGGGCACTTGCACCCATCACGCCCGCACCAGGTGGGCGCGGATGCGGGTGGAGATGCCGTCCATGATGACCACCACGACCAGCACCATCGCCAGGCACACCAGCACGGCGTGGAAGTTGCGCCATTCGGCGAACTGGTAGATGTAGTAGCCGATGCCGCCGGCACCGACGATGCCCAGCACGCTGGCCGCGCGGACGTTGTACTCGAGCATGAACATGCTCGAGCTGAGCACCGCGGGCCGGGCCGCCGGCCACACGGCATGGAAGAAGCGCTGCGGGCCGTTGGCGCCGATCTCGCGCAGCGCATCGGGGGCGCCGGGGTCGACGCCCTCGAAGGCCTCGTAGAAGAACTTGGTCAGGTACCCCACCGAGTAGGCCACCAGCGCCAGCACGCCCGCCAGCGGGCCCAGACCCACCGCCGCCACGAACAACAGCGCCCAGATCAGCGAGGGCACGGTGCGGATGGTGTTGAGGATGAACCGCGTGGGCTGGCGCAGCAGCTTCGGCCCCACGTTCCTCGCCGCCAGCGCTGCCAGCGGCCAGGCCAGCAGCACGCCGAAGGTCGTGCCCAGGATCGACATCTGGATCGTCTGAAGCAGCGAGCCGGTCAGCCGGCTCCAGGGCAGTTCGGCCATGGCCTGCCACTGCGCTGCCGACAGCGGCAGCAGCTCACGGGCGAAACGCGCCAGGCCGGGTCCAGCGCCGTCGAGTTGGCGACGGTCCACCCCCACGCCGGAGACGGCCCAGGCATAGACCGCCACCGCCGCGATGGCCAACACCGCCAGCGTCACCGGCTTGAACCAGGCCGGCCGCTGCGGCTCGATGGGCGGGGGGCCCGCCTCGCGGGCCTTCTCCCGGATGACCTCGCACGCCCGGCAGGTGAAACGCTGACCGGGCATCGTCTGCGAGTCGTACACCAGCGTGCCCGCCTCCAGCCCCACGATGCGGTCGGAGAAGGTCTCGGCCAGGTCGCAGTCGTGCAGCACGCAGACCAGGGCCACGCCATCTTCGCGGCACAGCTCGGCCAGCAGGGTCATCACCTGCCGAGCATTGCCCTCATCCAGCGCCGCCACGGGCTCATCGGCCAGGAGGATGCGCGGCGACTGCATCAGCGCACGGGCGATGGCCACCCGCTGCTGCTCGCCGCCCGAGAGCCGGCTGACGGCGGTATGGATGCGGTGGCCCAGGCCCACGCGCTGGAGCATGGCGATGGCCCGGTTCCGCTCAGCGCGAGGAAAGCCGACCACGCCGCGCAGCATCGAGCAGCGCCCAAGCGCCCCGTGCAGCACGTTGTGCACGGCGCTTCGCTGCTTGACCAGCCGCAGGTCCTGGTGAATGACGGCCACACGCCCGAGTCGGGTCACCGCGCCCTCGGTCGCCTCGATGCGGCCCGAAAGCGCCCCCACCAGCGTGGTCTTGCCGCTGCCGGAACTGCCGAGGATGGTCAGACACTCACCCGGCCTCACCTCCAGGTCCACCCCATCCAGTGCCCGAGTGCCATCGGGGTAGACCATGCCCAGCCCCCGGGCCGACAGCGTAGGGCCGATGCGGCCCTCGTCCACCGTGCCGGGCGGCGGGGAGCGGCGCGGCAGCGCCTGGGGCAGGGCCAGCGCGCGGCCGTTGCCCCCCGCGGCCGACGGCCGCGAAGGCGGCATCTGGGGCGCGGCGGGGGTATGGGCGGCGGTGTGGGGTGTGGCCGTGGTCATGGGCCGTGGAAACTCGCGGGTCGGGGTTTGCCGGGGGCGATCCATGCCTTGATCGCTTCTGCCATGGGCTCGAGCCTGGTGCGTGCGTGCTCGCCAGCCTGGCGCTGCGGGGCGTATCCGATTGCCGGCGCCGGCGCTGTGCCGGGCGGGCGGGGCCTTCTCTGTCCGGCCGGGGCCCGTGCTCACCTGTGGAAGCCGGGGCTTCCGGGGGCCGGGGCTTCCGGGGGCCGGGGCTTCCGGGGGCCGGGGCTTCCGGGGGGCGTCAGTTGGGGGGCTGGACGATGTCGCGGGCCTGGATGCCGGCGGCCTGCAGGGCATCAATGGCGGCCTGAACGTGCTGCTCGGGGTCCACCCGCCGCAGGCCGCGGGCGCCGTAGACGTCCTGGAGCAGGTCCGGATGCTCCTGGCTGAGCTTGAGCAGAGCCTCGCGCAGCCGGTCCTTCAGGTCATCGCTCAGCCCGCCGCGCGCTGCGATCAGGTGCGTGGGCACGCCGGGCGTGCGGTCGAGCACGCGGAGCCGGCGGCGGTCATCGCTGGCGAGGTAGTGGTCCGCAGTCTCACCCTCGACGGTGTAGAAGCTGACCGCGCAGACATCGGCCCGATCACCGAGCACCTGGTGCAGTGCCTGCGTGTAGCCTCCACCGTAGGTCACCGAGCGGAACACCTCATCCGGCTCCTGCCCCGGCTCGAGCAGCCCTTCCCGCACCAGTCGCCATCGCGGGTAGATGTAGCCCGATGTGCTGGTCGAACTGGTGAAGGCGAAGCGCAGCTCACCGGCCCTTTCGATCAGCTTTTCGAGCGAATCGATGTCGCTGTCGGCCCGCACGACGAAGACCGAATCGTAGTCGGTTCGCTCGTTGCCTTCGAGGTCGACCCGCACCTCCGCCAGCAACAGCTCAGCGTCCGCCGCCTCGCGTGCCAGCAGGAAGGGCATGGCACTGAGAAAGGCGACATCGGCCTGCTTCGAGGCCAGGGCCTGCACGGTCATGCCGTAGCCGGTTGGGATGGCGAACTCGACGGGCATGCCCAGTTCGGCTTCGAGGAACTGGGCGACCTTCCTTGCCCCGGCCTCGATGGTGGCCGGGTCGGTCTGGCGCTGGAACGAGATTTTCAGCACCTGCGGGTCGCCCTGCTCGGCCCAGCCGCAGGCGGTCAGGCTGGTTACCGTGGCCAGGCCAAGGGCCAGGGCCAGGGTGAGCGAAAGGGCGGAATCGGGGAACCCTCGGCGGGCGGGCGTGGGGGCCCCGATGCGGTGAGGGTCACTCTGGGTCATGCGGTGAGGCTCCATATCGTTGCGGCGGCGGGGAGCGGGTGGCGGGGCGGCAAACAGGACAAGTTCATCGTCTTGGCGCCTGCTCCTGAATGATATTGAGAACCAGTTTCAAGTCAAGCCCCGCCCGCACCGATTGGCGCCAAACGGTATACGGACCTGTCTGGCCCGCACGGCCCGTTCGTCGCTGTCATGCCGAGGCCGGGTCCAGTTCGGCCACGGGGGTGGGTTCCCAGCCGGTTTCGGCGGTGATGCGGGTGTTGTCGATCAGGGGGGTGTCGGGGCCGATGGGCTGGCGCTGATGCACATCGGCGTGGAACTGGCGCACGATCTCTTCGCTGGTCCAGTTCAGGTAGTTGCCGTGGGCCGCGGGCAGGTAGATGCGCATCCCCTGGGGCTGATGGTCCAGCAGCGCCGTCACCAGCCGCGCCACGTCGGATGGCGGCAGGAAGGCGAACAGCTCGTCGGGCGAACTGTGGGGCCCCAGCGCATCGGCCGGCCGGCGCTGGCCCGACCAGTGCCTGAGCATCCGCGCCACGGTCGGCACGGCGGGCAGGCGAAGGGCGGTGCAGTTCATCCCCGCCTCCCGCACCAGGTAGGCGAGCTGCTGTTCGCTGGCCTGCTTGCTCAGGGCGTAGTAGTTGCCCGGCACCGCCGGCAGGTCGCCGTCGGCGGGCAGATAGGCCAGCGTGCTGGGCCGCTTGTCCGCCTCGGCCACGGTACGGCTGCCGGACATGACCTGAATCGAGCTGGCGAAGATGATGTGCTTCAGCCCCATCGCCCGCGCGGCCTCGAACAGGTTCCAGTTCATCGTCACGTTCTCGTTGAACACGGTGTGGGCATCGGCCACACGGGCGTTGCTGTGGTTGGCGAAGTGAACCAGCGCCTCGACCCCCTCCAGCAGCCGGTAGGGGCGCGTGGGGTCGAGCAGGTTCTCGACCTCGATGCGCACGGGCAGGTCGTGGCGATAGGTCCGATCCACAGCGCGGACCTCATGGCCGGCTTCGAGCAGGGGGGTGATGATGCGGCTGGCGATGCGGCCACAGGCACCGGTGAGCAGGGTCTTCATGTCGGCGGGTCC
>PUMS01000358.1 GCA_003551485.1 Phycisphaeraceae bacterium
GAGCGTGGCCAGCAGGTGCCGGGCCGCGGCCGAGACGGGGGCGGCACCGGGCTCGATGAGGGTCATGGCGATGCACAGCGCCACGCCGCGCAGCAGCGATGAGATCGCCAGGAGCACATGGTGGTAGGTCCACTCCAGCCCCAGGGCGGGCACGGCGAGGTGGAAACCGGGGATCACCCCCGCCACCGCCGCGCCCAGCAGGCCCGAGAGGATGCCGCCGGCGGCCACCGCCAGTGAGTGCAGAGCCACGAAGGCGCTGCCGCCGATCTGCGGCGCCTTCGCGGCAGCGCCCTTGCGGCCCGAGCCGTCGCTGGACATGCTCAGGATCATGTTGAAGTTGGCCACTTCGATGCCCGCGAAGGCCAGCGGCGAGATCAGCGTCAGCGTGTAGCCCAGCAGCCAGTGCTCGGGCGTGACCAGGAACCAGCCCCACGGCCCGGCGATGACCAGCACCCCCGCCAGCACCAGCACCGGCCTGCGGCCGAAGCGGTCGACCATCCGGCCCCAGAAGGTGTAAACCAGGGCCGTGGCCAGCATGGGCACCGCCCCGAGCATGAGGATGGCCATCATGTTCGACAGTTGGGCCACATCAAGCACGTAGCGCACCACGTAGGCGCCCATGAACCCCATGCCCAGGGTGAAAGTGAAGTTGTAGGCCAGATACCGCCGGAAGTTGCGGTCGGCCAGCGGCTGGCGCAGGCGGGTGAGCCAGGACACATCGCGCTTCGGCCGCGGCGGAGCCGGGTCGGGCAGGCGGGTGAAGCACTGGATGTCCAGCACACCCAGCAGCCCCGCCAGCATGAGGATGGCACTGGTCATCGTCAGCAGCAGGCCCGGCTCGACCGTGCTGGCCTGCTGGGCCATGTCCAGCAGCCAGCCGACAGCGAGCATGACGATCAGCACCACCGGCCGCGTGGCCTTCTGCCGGAAGGCGAAGTACCGGCCGCGCAGTCGCGGCGGGACCACGTCAGCCATCCAGTTCATCCACGCCGTGCCGCCGATGGCATCCATCAGCCACGAGACGATCAGCGTGCCCGCCATCATGACCCACCAGTAGGGCCGGGTGGACTCGGGCATGATCCAGGGAATGGCCGCGGCCAGGACCCAGAGCAGGCGGCTGAAAGTCAGCGTGGCCAGGAAGATACGCCGACGGTTGCCGAACCGCTCGAGGATGTAGCTGGCCGGCAGGCGGGCCAGGGCCCCGACGAACGGGGCCGCGGCGATGATGCCGAAGCCCCACTCCGGCGCCCCCAGGGCCTTGGCGTACTGGCTCAGCGTGGCCCCGAGGATGATGAACATCCACACCGCGCCGAAGAACCATGCGGTGGTGATCACGCGCAACTGCTGTCGCAGCGTGAGGTTCTCGTCTCCGGGCGAGGCAAAGCCATGCAGCGAGCGCAGCCAGGTGATGGCACGCGGAAAGACGGACATCGCACGAAAGTCCCTTCGTGACCGCAGCCGGCTGCTTGCAGCCGGCCATGGGTACAGCGATCAGCTTCGTTCTCTGTGGGGATGGTGGGTGGCAGGTTCAGTCGGGCCGGCGATCCCCCCGCCGGCGCCGTGGTGACTCGGGCAACCCCGAGCGAGTGGCCCTCCGGCACCAGCGCCACGGCCACTTGCATGGAGTGTATCCCATCGGCGCCGAATGGCAATTGTGGGGTGGGAAGATGTGGCGAAACTCCCGCCGCCGGATGGTGCTGCATCCATCGCATGGTGCTGGCTGCTGGCCGGCCAGTGCCCCTTGGTGGCAGGTGGGAGGCACTGGTGGACAAGCCGCCAGTCGCGCCCGCCGGCGGGGGCCGGGGAGGTCAGCCGCCGGTCAGTTCGGCCAGCAGGTCGTCGAGGGGGACGGTGGCGAAGGTCGAGGCGGTGTCGCTCATGGCGTAGGGGATATAGAGGATGCCGTTGTGCACCATGCTGCCGCAGGAGTAGACGACGTTGGGCACGTAGCCGTTGCGCTCCTGTTCGTTGGGCTCCAGCAGCGGCTCGCGGAGCTGGCCGATGACCCGTGTGGGGTCGTCGCGGTCCAGCAGGGTGGCGCCCATGGAGTACTCGCGCATCGGCCCCACCCCGTGGGTCAGCAGCAGCCAGCCGGCCTCGGTCTCGATCGGTGAGCCGTTGTTGCCGATCTGCACGAACTCCCAGGGGTAGCGCGGCGACTGGAGCTTGCAGCACTCGTTCCAGAAGTGGATGTTATCCGAGTACATGATGTACATGCTCTCGCCGTCCAGTCGCGAGATCATCACGTAATTGCCGTCGATGCGGCGGGGGAACAGCGCCATGCCCTTGTTCTGCACGTAACGGCCGTTGAGGGTGTGGATCGAGAAGTGGTGGAAGTCTTCGGTCTCGATCAGTTGCGGCAGGATGCGAAAGCCGTTGTAGGCGGTGTAAGTGCCCAGGTAGGCCACGGCGCCGTCATCATCGGTGAATCGCACGAAGCGCGCATCCTCGATGCCGCGGCTCTCGTTGGTGCTCGTGGGAAAGATGACCGTCTCCGAGACGTCGCTGTCCTCGGGCATGTGCAGGTGGTAGTTTGACCGCGCCAGCCAGAGCATGTTCTCCGTTGTCTCGTTGTACACCGCACCGTGGTTGAGCCGGCCCCGGACGCGGTCGACGGCCTCTTCGAGCTGCTGGAGCGTGAACTCCTCGCCGAGTTCGGCTAGCACCATCTCCGCCGCATCGGTCAGCGCCGCCAGTTCCTTGAGCTTGAGCGTGAAGGTGTGCCGGTCGTAAAGCCCGTCGGGCCGGATGGTGGCCGTGTGCCGGAAGGGACTGGGTGCATCGAAATGCATCTCGCCGTCGGCCAGGATCATCCCGGTGCGGAAAACGATCGATGAGATGTGACCCTCGCCGGTGGCGCGCAGGCTCATGATGAAGCGGGCGCCACCCCCGGGCACACCCGACTGATCGGGGTGGGGCACGATCGAGGGGTTGAACAGCGCTGCGGCCTCGACCGAGTACTCCATTGTGAAGTACGCCCCGATGAGCATCCGCCGCTCATCGCTGAGCCTGGCCCCGGACGGCAGGTAAGCCGCCACCACTTCGCAGTTCTTCCGCAGCGTCCGCTCCAGCGAGCGGTGGCGGCTCTTGAAGTCGGCCAGCACCTCGGCCAGCAGGTGGCCGACCTGAGCATCATCCAGCGCCACGATGCGCCCGATGATGTTTCGAACCCGCATTTCGTTCTCGACCACGAACGGCCGGGCAACGACGCGCCGGTCATCAGCGTCGATCCGCTCCGAACGCCGTGTCACATTCAGTCGTTTCGCCACATCCACCATGGTCAACCACACCCTTGGTAACAGTCCATCGTTTGAGCCGCTGCTCACTTGCCGCGCTGACGATTTTAGCGGCCTTCACCACCGGGCAAGGGGTGGGCCACTCCAGGTGTTCCCGGTCGTGCGCAGGGTGCCAATGGGAGCTTGCCCACCAGTACAAGCGGTCTGCGCCAGGGCCACAGGCGGGCAAGCCGCCAGTGGCACCCGATGCAACCTGCGCCATCCAACCCCGGAGAACCTGGCGCACCCCCCAGGCCCCCGAGCTCGCGCGCCCCCGTCCGGGCCATCCTGCCCGCCCTGCCCGCCACCGCCCCCCTGCCCCCGTCCGGCCAGGATGCGGTGCAGTTGGTGGGCCTTGGCCGTCCACGTTTCGGCCTCCAGCCGCCGCCGCGCCTGATGCTGAGAGGGCGGCACACCCTCGCTCAGCCGGCGCCCGACGGCGGCGACCGCCTCGGCAATGTCGCCGACCACATCCGCCGCATCCGACCACGGCGCTGTGGCCGGCAGGCGGCGCACGATGGCCGGGCGGCCGGTGGCCAGGTATTCCTTGAGCTTCAGCGGCTGCATCGCCCGCGTCACGGGCAGGTCGGCATAAGGCATCACCAGTGCATCCGCGGCCCGCGCCAGTCGAGGCAGACTGGCGTAGTCCACCGCGCCCGGGAGGACGATACCATTGTCCCTGCTCAACTCCGCGGCCGCATCCTGAACCGGCCCGGCCAGCACCAGCGTGCCCACCTGCCTGGCCAGCGCCAGGCACCAGTCCACATCCAGCCGCCGATCCACCATCCCCCAGAACAGCAGAACCGGCCGCTTCAGGCCCTGCCACCATTCAGGCAACCGCCCCTCCTGCCCCGCTTCGCCCCCCTGCCAGTGGGCCGTGTCGATACCGTGGGTGAGCAGTTCCACTTCCTTACGCCCCATCCCCACCAGGCGCTGCTTCAACGTCGGGCTGACGGCGATGGACGCATCCACCGTTGCCACGAGCCGGCGCTCCATCTCATCCATCACCCGCCCATCGAGGCCGGGCCAGACGGAAAAGTCATCCACGCAGTAGTAGACCCACCGGTCCGCCTCCAACCGGCCCACAAGATCGGCCGTGATCGGCAGCGTGGTCAGGGCCACACGGAGCCGGCCGTCGGCCCGAGGCCCAAGCGCCTGATTCACCCGCCGCGCGATCAGCCGCGCATTGAGCAGCCGCTGCCATCGGCGGCGGAAACCTGGGTACATCGGCGGGCTGATGACCCTCAGCCCCGGCGGGATGACCGCACCGGGCTCGGCCTCGCCGCGCCCCGGCCGCAGCCACTGGCGGCACTTGACCAGGACTTTGCGAAGGTCGGCGGCCGACAGCGAGGGCCGGCGCATCCCGATGGTGTTCACCCACAGGGCCGTCGCCTCCGGAAGCAGCCGTCCGACCAGGTGCTGGCAGCTTGAGGGATGACGGCCCCAGTCATCGGAGAAAACCACCAGTTGCATCGGCCCTGCGGGCTGGTCCATGGCGCTGCCTTCCCGGGGTTCGGGACCTCTGCCCCTGCTGTCGGGGTGGTCCGCGGCCGCGACGGATGCGGGTCGTAGCGGCTGCTCACGCCCCCCCCCGACCCGCCTCGCAGGCCTGGCGGGAGCGCGGCGGACGGCCACGGCGCCCGTGACACCTTCGGCTGGTTACAATATCACCATGAGTCACTCGCAGCAGCAAAGCGACCTCAATGCAGCCGAAGGCGAATCGGGGGAGCACCACGCGGCGGTGAATGAAGCCGGCGGGGCTGAGCCCTCCAATGGCCAGGGCCCTGCCGAGGCCGGCGGTGGTTTGAACAGCGGCAACGGGCAGGCAGACGCGGTCGAGGGGCACGCCGACGAGGTACCGGATACTCCCCCGGAGGCTAACCCCGAGGCTGACCCCGACCGATCCAGCCCCGCCGTGGAACCGCCCGAAGACCTGCCCCAGCGCATCGAGGCCATCCTGCTGACCAACGACCGGCCGATCTCGACAGCGCGGCTGAGCGAGTGGCTCGAGGGCCTGTCCGCGGGCACCATCCAGGATGCCATCGCCTCGCTCAACGAGCTTTACGACCGCACGGGCCGCTCCTTCCGCATCGAGCAGGTCGCCGGCGGGTGGAAGGTGCTGACGTTGCCCCGGTACGCCGAGGTCCTCGAGCGGATGGCCCGCGGCCGGGCGCAGCCGTCCCGCCTGACGCCGGCGACGATGGAGACGCTGGCGATCATCGCCTACAAGCAACCGATCCTGCGGGTGGACATCGAGGCCATCCGGGGTGTGGCCTGCGGCGAGGTGCTGCGGTCGCTGCTGGACATGCACCTGGTCAAGATCGTCGGGCGGGCCGAGCAGCCCGGCCGCCCGATGCTCTACGGCACCACGCGGCAGTTCCTTGAGGTCTTCGGCCTGGCCAGCCTCAAGGACCTGCCCAATGCCTCGGAACTGCGTCCAAAGGACTAGCTCGCTGCAAGAGGTGCCGGCCACACCGGCCGACAAGCAGCCGGCGGCACCCGAGGCGGGGGGGGGCGAGGGGTTGGTGATGAGGGACGGTTCGGATCGCCGCCGTGCATCTGCCCTCACCCCGGCCCTCTCCCGCCCCAGCCAGTGGAGAGGGAGTCGGCGAAACCGCGTTGTCAGAATCGAGACCCGTGGCACCCGGCCACGCCGCCTTTTGAGGCCGACAAGAGTCCACAAGACCCGGCCACCGCAGAATCCCGGAGCCTTTTCCATGCGATCGTTCATCACCGCGACTGCGGCGCTTCTGATGCTGACCGCTCTGGGCGCCTGTGCCTCTTCGCACATCATCGAGGGCAAGGTGATCACTGGTTCTCAGGCAAAGTTCGAGAGCGTCTTCGCCGATGACCCGCGCCTGGGTCAGCCCGGGGTGCCGGGGGCCCGACTGGAGTTCATCATCGACCCTGAGACCAGCCTCCGGCCCCGCATCATCGGGCCCCTGGTGAGCGATGAACACGGCAGGTTCGAGGTCAAACTGGATGAATTCGGCGCCGGCTTCCTGGAATACAAGATGGGCGTCATGGCCCGTGCCACCGGTCATCGGGACAACTACGAGGTCCTGCCCGTGCCATCGGCCCGGCGTAAGCTGCTGATCATCCTCGCACCCGGCACCCCTGACCGCCAACCGCTGGGCCCGCCGCGACCAACTCTCGACCCCGGCGAGGAAGACCTTCTGCGCGGCTACCTGCCCTGAAAACCCCCCAGGCCGTAGGGTGGGTCAATCGCAGCGGACCCACCACCGCGTGCCCTCGACCACGTGCCCTGCCCACACTCCACCGCACCGCCACCGGCGCGGTCAGTCCGGGAAGACCAGGCAGACCTTCCCGCTGTGCCCCTCATCGGCCAGGGTATACGCCTTTGCGGCCTCGTTCAGCGGCAGCAGCGGGCCGGCGATGAGTTGCGGATGCACATCGTGGCGCGACAGC
>PUMS01000002.1 GCA_003551485.1 Phycisphaeraceae bacterium
CCGAAGGTTTCCAGATATCTTCCGGGGCTTTCCGCGGGGCCGGGGGCTTCCGGGGGAACTTCCGGGGGACCTTCCGGGGGGGGGTCAGGCGGTGTTGTGGCGGTAGACATCGTGCTGGGCATCGTAATGGGGGCGGACGTAGATCGGCTCGGTGAAGGGCACGCGGGCCACTTCCTGGCCGTCCACATCCCAGCCCACGGCCTCTTCGCCCTGCACCTCGTAGCGGGTGATGATCCGCGGGCTGACGCCGAACAGCAGCAGGGCGCCCAGGAGCTGGGGGTCATCGCCCAGGTTGCGGTACATCTCCTTGGCCGCGGCCACGCCGGGTCCGAACATCTGCTCGAGGAACGGATCGGGCACGTGGACGGGCGGGATGTAGTAGACGTTGCCCGCGGTGCCGTGCTGGGGGTACAGCGGCAGGGCGAGCTTGCGGATGCGGACGATGTAGTCCAGCGGGTTGTCCTCCCGGGGCTCCTCGCGGCTGCTGAGGAAGCCGTGCATGCGGATCTTGCCGATGCACGACTCGACGCACAGGGCCACGTTGCCCTGCTCGACCAGCGGGTAGCAGCCGATGCACTTGGAGCTTGCGCGGCTGATGACGTTGTAGAAGACCTTCTTGTAGGGGCAGGCCTTGACACACTCCTGGTACCCGCGGCATCGCTCCTGATCGACCAGGACGATGCCATCCTCCTCCCGCTTGTAGATCGCGCCGCGCGGGCAGGCCGCGACACAGGAGGGATGGTCGCAGTGGTTGCAGATGCGTGCGAGGTAGAACATCCACGTCGGGTGTACGCCCTCGAAGTGGTGGCCGAGCTCGATCATGTCCGAGACGTCATCCTCACCGAGGTTGGGGTGGGCGTAGTCCTCGGCCCTGGGCTCGTAGCCGTGGGGCATGCCATCGTTGCTGTCGGTCTCGAAGATGGTGAGGCTGGTCAGCCGGTTGGCATCCCACTTGGCCGGCTCGGTGGTCTCGAGCAGGTTCACATCCCAGCCGACGGGGTAGCCGCCCCAGGGCTTGGTCTCGACGTTGTTCCAGAACATCGTCTCCTCGCCCTTGCCGCTGGTCCATGCGGTCTTGCAGGCGACGGTGCAGGTCTGGCACGCGATGCACTTGTTGATGTCGAAGATGTAGCCCACCTGCCGCTTGGGCGGGGGCGCATCGTAGGGAAACTCCATCTCGCGGTCGAGCTGCCAGTTGTAGCGTTTGGCCATGGTATCGGGTCCTGGTACGGGTTTGGCAGGTTGGTTCGTGTGGCGCCGGTGTCCGGCGGGGTTGCTGCCGTGACGGGGCCTCAGGGCCGCCCGGCCAGTTCACCGGCGAGGTAGCGCTTGAAGTTCTCGGTCTCGTAGGTCGGCCGCAGGCCGAGTTCCGCCGGGCGCCACAGGCCGCGCCCGCCGATGCCGCCGGCCTCGGCCCGGGTGATGCGGACCATCGCCTCTCGCGGCGCGCCGGTGGGGCAGTGCACGTCGGGGACGAAGCCCTGGGTCATCACCTGCGAGAGCACATCCTTGACCTGGAGGGTGTCGGTCATCTGCGTCGGCTTGAGGTAGCTGCGGGTGCAGCTCTGCTGGCTGCCGGAGCGGAACAGCGACTGGTAGCCGGTCTGCTTCGTCTTGGCCAGGCCCTCGGGGTCGCGCACGGCGGCCATGACCGATCCCCAGGTGGCGCCGTAGGCATTGTGCCACATCCGCGTCACGCCGCGCGGCGTGCCGGGGTAGTAGCGCGCCCGCGCCAGCAGGCGGGCCACCCGGTGCCAGTCACGCTTGCGCTGCCAGCCGCGGAAGGGCCGGTCCTCGGGGTCGGCGTCGATCCAGACGTAGTCGCCATCCTCGACCCCCACCTCGCGGGCATCGAGCGGGTGGATGTCGACGTACATCTCGCTGACGCCGGGCGACCGCTTGTCGCGGCGGTGCATGTCGCCGAAGGGTCCGAACCACAGGGCGATGATGTCCAGGTCGATCGGCGTGGTATGGGCCCCGTGGCGGTACTTGGGCGTGTGGAAGATGAACTGGTAGCCGTACTTTTTGAGCGGATGGCTGGTGTCGAGCAGTTCCTCGAGCGTGCGCACCACGTGGCGGGCCTCGCGGGCATCGGCGCTCAGATCGGCCGGATCGACGCCGTAATCGGCCGGGTTCTTCGGCCGCAGCAGCGGGTGGGGCCGTGCGACGATGACGTTGGGCTCGTAGAAGGTCGAGTCGATCGGCTCGCGGTGCAGGACGATGTTCTCACCGGCATCCATGAACTCCGGCTCATCGCGGTAGAACTCCAGCCTGCCGCTTCGGGTGTACCAGGGCCGGTCCTCGTTGGCCTGCTCCCAGCCGCCGATCTTGGGATAGGTCCGCGTCTGCATCAGCGCGGGGATGCCTTTGGCGGCGTTTTCCTCGAGTTGTTCCAGTTGGTAGCCGCGGGTGGAGTTGGAATGATCGAGGATGCGCTGGAGGTAGGGCCGGCCGGCGTGCTCCTCGTCGATGAAACGCCAGTAGTCCTCGTGGCGCGGGTCGTCGGTCTCGCGGCCGATGGCCCGGCAGATGCCCGCCACCACGTCCATGTCACCCCGCGTGTCGTGGATGCGCGGCAGCGGCGTGGCCGGGAAGACGTAGAGGAACGGGTTGGTCACGCTCATGGTCAGGTCGGGCTGCTTCATCTCGGCCCAACTGTCGACGGGGAAGACCACGTCGGCGTACTCGCAGCTCGCCGTCCACCACCACTCGGCCACGCTGACGAACTCGACCTTGGGCAGCACGTTGACGATCGTGTCGTAGTGCGCCTTGGCGTTGCCGATCAGCGAGTTGGAGTTGGAAACCAGCGCTGCCTTGGTCGGCGTGGGGATGTGGCTGCGGCCGGTGATGACCGCATCGCCGCTTCGCAGAATCTTGTCGCCGTGGTTGAAGTAGTGCACCGACTCGGCCCGCCAGTAGCGCTGCGGCCGGGCGGGCGATTCGGGGTCGGGCTCGATGTCGAAGGGGTTTTCGTTGATGTACTGCGTGACGCCGCTGAAGTAGGCCCCGCGGTAGTTGCCGGCGTAGGACCCGACGTTGCCGCCCACGTGGCCGATGTTGCGCGTCAGCGCCGCCACCAGGAACACCGCCCGATCCTTGAGGTCGTTGTTGAAGAACTGGTTGGGCCCCATGCCCATGGCGAACAGCGTCTTCTCGGGGTTGTCCGCGATGCGCCGGGCGAGCTTGCGGATGGCATCGGCCGGCGCCCAGGTCAGCTTCTCGACCTGCTCGGGCGTGTAGCTGTCATCGAGCATCTGCTTCGTGACGTCGAAAACGCTGCGGCAGGTGACGGTGCCGCCATCGGCCAGCTCGATGTCGATCTCGCCTTCGAGTTGGGGTGCGATGCCGGTATCGCGGAACCGCTGACCGATCTGGTCGCGGTTGACGGCCACGGGCGCATCCTGCTGCCGGTCGTAGAGGACGAAGTCGCCCCACTGGCTGCGCCGGCCGCGGGTGAGCACGGCCCCCGACTGCTGATGGGGCGGGGGCGGGGCCTCATCATCATCGATCACCATCACGCCGTGCTCGAGGTCGGCCGGCTGATGGTCGGCGAATACATCCGCGGCCCGCAGCAGTTCACCGGTGTCGTTGCGCACCAGCAGGGGCAGGTCGGTGTGGGCCAGGATGTAGGACTCATCGTAGAGCTGCTCGCCGATGAGCACCTGCGCCAGGCCCAGGGCCAGGGCGGGGGTCGTCCCGGGCCGGACGATGAAGGCCTCATCGGCCTTGTTGGTGGTGGCGCTGTATTCGCAGGCGATGACCACCACGTGCGTGCCCTTCATCCGCGCCTCGGAGAGGAAGTGGGAGTCGGGCATCTTGGTGGTGATCCAGTTCATGCCCCAGACCAGCACCAGGTTCGAGTGCTCGACGTTGCACAGGTCGAAGTCCACCGTCTGCTGGCCGGTGACCATGGGGTGGCCGGGCGGCAGGTCGGTGTGCCAGGAGTAGTTGTCCCAGCCGCGGGCGCCGATGGCGCCGCCCTCTTCGGTGCCGCGCAGCTTGTCATCGAGCAGGGCCATGGCGTTGGCCGCTCGGTACATGGCGAAGATGCGGCCCACGCCCAGGGCGGGCATCCCGCCGCGGAACTTGATCGTCTGCGTGCCGGCGCCCTCGGTGGCCTCGGCCATGAGCGGGTCGTAGCCCTGGCGTCGCAGGTACTGGCGGCCCTGCTCGCCGCTGTAGGTCCGGGCGATGTTGACAAGGCCCTTGGCCGAGTACTCGAATATCTCCTCCCAACTCACCGCCAGGAAGGGGTCCTGGCCGCGGCGGAGGTACTTCTCGGCATCGACGGCGCCGGTATCGGGGTCTCGCGGGCAGCCATCATCGATCCAGCGCTTGAAGCCGCGGCGGATCATGGGCTTGCGGCAGCGGCGGTCGCCGTAGAACCGCCGCACCATCGCCAGGCCCTTCTGGCAGCAGCGCGGCTCCCAGCGCTGCGTGGGCTGGTTGCCCTCGAGGTCGGTGGCCTTGTGGAAGCCGAAGGTGGGGCTGATGCGGGTGACCACGCCGTGCTTGACGTGAGCGTGCAGCAGGCAGTTGTGCGTGTCGTTGGGCGCGCAGAGGAAGGTGAAGGTCGAATCCGAGCGGAACAGGTCGCGGTAGACCTGCTCCCAGTCCCGGTTGGGATACTCCGTCAGCGGGTTGTCCACGCGCACCGGACGGATGCCCTGCGCCCGCGCGGCGGCCAGGGGCCCGAGGGCACTGACCGCGGTGCCCGCGGCGGCCATCTGAAAGAGGAACTGGCGTCGGGTGACCCCGCCCTTGCCGTGGCCGAGCGAAGTGGGCTGACCTGGACTGGAGGAGTTTGGCATGGGTGTTGTCCTCAACGATCTACAGGAATGGAAACTTCTCGACAGGCCACGGCCCCTGGCAGGACGGGGGAACCTGACTATGATGGGACACAGGTCCCGTCCGATTCGTAACCGATGGGAGTGGCCCAGTTTGCTTTACCGCAACCGCACCACGCAATACGCCATCGCGGCCATGAGCCGCCTGGCCGAGCTCTATGGGACCGATGCCCCGGTCACCGCGCCGCAGATTGCGCAGGCACGCGGCCTGCCGCGCCCGGTGGTGGCCAAGGTGCTCACCGTGCTGGCACGCGCGAGGCTGGTGGCCGGCTCGCCCGGGCCCGGTGGTGGATACCGCCTCGCCCGGCCGCCGCATGAGATTTCGCTGCTGGATGTGGTCAGCCTCTTCGAGTGCGACGATGACGTCGACTGCCCGTTCGGCCCGGGTTGGTGCGGCCGCAACGACCCCTGCCCGCTGCACGAGTCGCTGATGCGGCTTCGAGACCTTACCCACCAGCATCTTCGCGACACCCGCTTCGATGCCTTCCTCGAGACTGCACGCACCACGCCCGACCGCCGAACCGAGCCCGCTGCCGCTTCGGGTCAGCGCGGCTGAGCCGCCAGTGCCGGTGTGACGTGCAGCCGGGGCGATCACGGGCGTACCTCCACGATCTCATCGCGTCCGCCGGGGAATTCAGCATCGGCGCGGCGCACGAGGGGGGCGGTGTCGGCCAGCAGGGCAATCTCTGAACCCTGTGTGGTGGCGACATCCGCCGAAGAGGCCGGCGCAGCGGTCTGCTGCACCAGGGCCAGGACGATCAGGGCGATGGCCATGACCGTCGCCAGTGCAATAGCGGCGATGGGCCACAGGAAAGTCGGCTGCGGCGGTTGGGGGTTGACCTGGTCGCTCGGCTGGCTCATGCCCGAATCCCTGTGGCGGACGGCGGGTTGACAAAAGAAGAATTAACGATCATCGTATCATTCTATCCCGCCGGCGCCAAGTCGCCCGCCAAACGCCATGAGCAGACCCATGCAACCCAACCCGCCTCAGCCACAAGACCCCCCCGCAGCCCAACAGGCTCCCGACCCGCCCCAGCCGGCCTCAACGGACCGCCCATCCATGCCCGCCGGCCTGTTTCTGCTGATCGCGCTGGAACTGATGGCCTTGGTCGCCCTGGTGACCCTCTGGGTGATCGCGATCGAAACCGAACCACAACTGATTGCAATACCTGATCTTGCGAAATGGTGGCCCTGGGCGGCGATCCAGGTGGCCGCCCTCGGGCTCGCCGCCGTCGCCGTCTGGGCCGCGGCGGGCTACATCCGCAACCGCTGGCACAGCCACGCCATGCTGATGCTGGCCGCGGCGGTGATCTGCGGCATGGTCTTTCTCGGTTCGCTGGGTGTGCAGGCCGTGGCCACCGGCCCGGTCGATCCGCACGCCGTGGCCGAGGCCGAACTCGAGCGCCGCCGCTTCGAGGCCGCCCTCGCCCCACGGCCGGACGAGCCGGATGACCACGTGGACGAAGCCGTTCCCGCCGCGCCGCCCGACCCCGCCGCGGGGCGACGGCCCTACATGGCCTCCTGTGCCAGTTGCCACGGTCCGCAAGGCGAGGGGGTGCGGGCCATCGGGCCGGCCCTGGTCGAGACCGACTTCATGCAGCGCTCCAGCGATGACCAGGTCTTGCAGGTCATCATCGAAGGCCGCATGCCAGGCGACCCCGACAGCGTGATGAACATGCCCA
Source organism: Phycisphaeraceae bacterium (assembly GCA_003551485.1). Taxonomy (GTDB): domain Bacteria; phylum Planctomycetota; class Phycisphaerae; order Phycisphaerales; family Phycisphaeraceae; genus B1Sed10-187. Next base: position 6,530 of record PUMS01000002.1, read on the forward strand.
TGCCCCCGCGCGGCGGCAACCCGCGGCTGACCGATGCCCAGGCCCGCGACATCGTCGCCTACCTGCGATCGCTCGCTGAGGATGAGCCGGCGGACGATGCGGCGGTGACCGACCCCGAGGAGATGCTGCCGCGTTGGACGGTGCCGCCGGCGGAAGCGGCCCCGG
>PUMS01000305.1 GCA_003551485.1 Phycisphaeraceae bacterium
CCCCCGCGCCCGCGCCCCACACGGACCCGCCACCATGAGCCGTCCCGACAGCTTCCGCATCGGCCTTGTGCAGCACGCCTGCGGCGATTCGACCCAGGCCAACACCGACCGCTGCATCGAGCTGATCCGCCAGGCCGCCGAGGCCGGCGCCCGCCTGGTGGTCACGCCCGAGCTGTTCACCACCCGCTACTTCCCCCAGGCCGAGGACCCGGCCGCGTTCGACCTGGCCGAGCCGGTTCCCGGTCCCACCACGCAGCGCCTGGGTGAGCTGGCCGCGCAGCTTGGCATTTACATCAGCGCATCACTTTTCGAGAAGCGCGCGGCGGGGCTGTACCACAACAGCTCGGTGATGATCGGCCCCGATGGGGCCATCGTGCAGCGCTACCGCAAGATGCACATTCCCGATGACCCCGGCTTCTTCGAGAAGTTCTATTTCACCCCAGGCGACCAGGAGCCCGGCTGGGCCGTGGCGCCGGCGGGTCAGGTGCGTGCGGGGATGCTCATCTGCTGGGACCAGTGGTTTCCCGAGGCGGCGCGGCTGTCGGCCCTGCGCGGGGCGGAAGTGCTTTTGTATCCCACCGCCATCGCCTGGAGCGATGATGAACCGGAGGAGGAGCAGCAGCGCCAGCGCGAGGCCTGGATCACCGTGCAGCGGAGCCACGCCATCGCCAACGGGGTGTTCATCTGCGCTGTCAACCGCGTCGGCCGCGAGGGGGCGCTGCGGTTCTGGGGCTCGAGCTTCGTGGCCGACCCCGGCGGGACGATCCTGGCCCAGGGCGACACCGACAGCGAGCAGGCGCTGGTCGTCGACTGCGACCTTGCCCGCATCGAGCAGGTGCGAAGGATGTGGCCCTTCCTGCGCGACCGGCGGGTCGATGCCTACGCCGACCTGGGCCGTCGCTACGGAGATTGAATGCCGCCGCACGCACGCACCGAGCTGGTCAACGGACTTTTCGAGCCGTCGCAATCCGCGGCGGCGCTGGGCTATCGGCTGCCGGCAGAGTTCGAGCCCCAGGCCGCGGTCTGGGTCAGTATTCCGCACAACGCCGACACCTGGCCGGGCTGCCTGGAGCAGGCGCGGCGGCAGTTCGAGCAGTTTCTCGCCGGGCTTGGCGATCACGTGGCGGTCCACACCACCCAGCAGCACGGCATCGTTACGGATGACTCGTGGATTCGCGACTACGGCCCGCTGTTCGTCGTGCGCCGGCCCGCCCCGGAAAGCCGCAGCGCGCAACCGATCGACGCCCCCCCGCAACACGACCTCAGCCCGCTGGCGTGCCACGATTTTGTCTTCAACTGCTGGGGCGGCAAGTACGGACCGTTCGACCAGGATGACGTGGTGCCCCAGCACATTGCAGCGCGGCGGGGTATCCCCATCTGGCTGCACGAGATGGTCCTCGAGGGCGGCGCCATCGATGTCAACGGCCGTGGCTGCCTGCTCACCACCGAGCAGTGTCTGCTCAACGTCAACCGCAACCCCGGCATGTCCCAGGGCCGGATCGAGCGCCGGCTCGAGGAGGCATTCAACGTCAGCCGCATCATCTGGCTCGCCGGCGGCATCACCGGCGATGACACCGATGGCCACGTCGATGATGTGGCCCGCTTCACCGCGCCCGACACCATCGCCGCGGTGCGGGTGGGGCGCGGCCACCGGGATTTCGACGTGCTGGAAGAGAACTGGAGGCGGCTGAAGGCCGCGCGCGACGTGGCGGGCGGGCCGTTCACCCTCATCGAACTGCCCGGACCCCAGCCGGTGTACTACGACCTGCCACCGGGCGCTGAATATGACGTCGGCCGCGCCGGCCTGCCGGCAAGCTACGCCAACTTCCTGATCAGCAACGGCGCCGTGTTCGTGCCCATCTTCGGCCAGAAGGCCGATGAGCTGGCCCTTGGCCGGCTCGAACAGGCCATGCCCGGCTACCGGGTCATCGGCGTGCGAAGCGAATACCTCATCGTCGGCATGGGCGCCCTGCACTGCCTGACGATGCAGGAACCCGCGGTTACCCGTGCCTGATATCCCTCGCAGAACGGTCTTACTGCCGCTCCCACCGTGGCGGTCGGGGCGAGGGCAAACGTACGGGAGGGGGCCGTATCTGCCCTCACCGCCGGCTTCGGATCCGCGGCGAGGGGTAAAGGGGAGTCAGCGCTGGGGCTCAGCGGGGCGCTTCTCATCGCGGTGGCCGTGGCACCGTCTGGTGGGCCACGGCACGTGGATGGGGGCGCAAAAAAACCGTGCCGGGGCGCCCCCGCAGTGGGAGCGCCGCGCCGGCACGGGGCGGGGGGCTGAATTGTGTCCACCCATTTCTAGCAGCCAGGGGCACGCTTGGCAAGTGCCCGTTGGCGGGGAGGGGTTCTGGCCGGGTCCAGCGGGCGGAGCCGCTGGGCTCCGTATCACGTAACACCTTTCATGCTGGCGACTTGCCGCGCCGTATGCCCGGCGGGGCGTCCGTTTCAGTCCAGCGCCGCCTGCGCGGCGGCGAGGCGGGCGATGGGCACACGGAACGGCGAGCAGCTCACGTAGTCGAGCTTGAGCTTGTGGCAGAAGCGGATCGAGTCGGGGTCGCCGCCGTGCTCGCCGCAGATGCCGACCTTGAGCCTGGCCTTGGTCTGGCGGCCCCGCGTCACGCCCAGCTCGACCAGCTCGCCCACGCCGCGCGCATCCAGCGACTGAAACGGATCGACCGGCAGCAGCTCGTGGGAGAGGTACTCGGGCAGGAAGCTGTTGACATCGTCGCGGCTGAAGCCGAAGGTGAGCTGGGTCAGGTCGTTGGTGCCGAAGCTGAAGAAGTCGGCGTGCCGGGCGATCTGGTCGGCGGTGATTGCAGCGCGGGGGATTTCGATCATCGTGCCGACGGGGATTTCGAGCTTGCCGGTGTAGCCGCTGTCCTTCATGACCTTCTCGATGGTGTCGACGGTGAATTGGCGCAGGTAGGCCAGTTCCCTGTCGGTGCCGACCAGGGGGATCATGATCTCGGGCCGGGCATCGACGTTGTCGCGGCGGCAGGCGATGGCGGCCTCGACGATGGCGGTGACCTGCATCTGGAGAATCTCGGGGAAGGTCACCGACAGCCGGCAGCCGCGGTGGCCGAGCATGGGGTTCATCTCGTGCAGGAAGGCCACGCGGTTGCGGATTTTCGCCGGTGACAGGCCCAGGGCCTGCGCCATCTCCTTCTGCTGCTGCGGCTCCTGCGGCAGGAACTCGTGCAGGGGCGGATCGAGCAGGCGCACGGTGACCGGCAGCCCCTTCATGGCGGTGAAGATGCCGACAAAGTCGTCGCGCTGGTAGGGCAGCAGCCTGGCCAGGGCGGCCTCGCGTGCCTCGCGGGTGTCGGCCAGGATCATCTGCCGCATGGACATGATGCGCTGCTCATCGAAGAACATGTGCTCGGTGCGGCACAGGCCGATGCCCTCGGCGCCGAACTCGCGGGCGCGGGTGGCGTCCTCGGGGGTGTCGGCGTTGGTGCGGATCAGCAGTTTGCGGTGCTTGTCGGCCCACTTCATGATCGTGGCGAAGTCGCCTGAGAGCTGGGGCGCCTCGGTGGCGACCGAACCGGCCATGACCTCACCGGTGGTGCCGTCGATCGAGATCACGTCCTCGGCGGTGAAGGTGCGGCCCTTGACGGTGAACTTGCGCCCCTTGGCGTCGATGTGGATTTCACCGGCACCGGCGACACAGCAGCGGCCCCAGCCGCGTGCGACGACCGCGGCGTGAGAGGTCATCCCGCCGGTGCTGGTAAGGATGCCGGCGGCCACGTGCATGCCGTCGATGTCCTCGGGGCTTGTCTCCTTTCGCACCAGCAGCACCTGCTCGCCGGCGTGGACGCGGTCGACGGCCTCGGCGGCGCTGAAGGCGGGCTTGCCCACCGCCGCGCCGGGCGAGGCGGGCAGGCCGCGGGCGAGGACCTCGGCCTTCTCCCTGGCCTTGGGGTCGAAGCTGGGCAGCAGCAGTTGGGTCAGGTCGTTGGCCGGCACGCGCAGCAGCGCCGTCTTCTGGTCGATCAGGCGTTCCTTGACCATGTCGCAGGCGATCTTCACCGCCGCCGCGGCCGTCCGCTTGCCGCGCCGGGTCTGGAGCATGTAGAGCTTGCCGCGCTCGATGGTGAACTCGATGTCCTGCATCTCGCGGTAGTTCTTCTCGAGGATGTCCTTGATCTTCAGAAGCTGCTGGTAGACCTTCGCGTTCCACTTCTTCAGCTCGCTGACGCCCTGGGGTGTGCGGATGCCGGCGACCACGTCCTCGCCCTGGGCGTTGATCAGGAACTCGCCGTAGAAGGTGTTCTCACCGGTCGAGGGGTCGCGGGTGAAGGCCACGCCGGTTCCCGAGTCCTCGCCCATGTTGCCGTAGACCATGGCCTGGACGTTGACGGCGGTGCCCAGCAGGCCGCGGATGTTATCGACCTCGCGGTACTTGATCGCCCGCGGCGCCATCCAACTGCGGAAGACGGCCTCGATGGCGCGCTCGAGCTGCTCCATCGGATCCTGGGGGAACGGCTCGCCGGTGAACTTGCGGTAGACCTCCTTGTAGGCCTCGCTCAGCTCGATGAGGCCCTCGGTGGGGACCTCGGTGTCGAGCTTGGTCTTGTACTTGCGCTTGATGCGGTCGAAGGCCTCTTCGAAGTGGTGGTGGTCGATGCCCATGACCACGTCGCCGAACATGTTGATCACGCGGCGGAAGGCATCGTAGGCGAAGCGCGGGTTGTTCGTGGCCGCGCACAGGCCCTGCACGGACTGGTCGTTGAGCCCGAGGTTGAGGATGGTGTTCATCATCCCCGGCATCGACATCGCTGCGCCGGAACGGACCGAGACCAGCAGCGGGTTGGCATCATCGCCGAAGCGCTTGCCCAGTTCCTTCTCCATGACGGCCAGGTTCTTTCGCACCTCGTCCATCAGGCCCGCGGGCATCTTCCTGCCGGCCTTGTAGTACTTGTCGCAGACCTCGGTGGTGATCGTGAAGCCCGGCGGCACGGGCAGGCCCATCGTGCACATCTCGGCGAGGTTGGCCCCCTTGCCGCCCAGAAGCTCTTTCATCGTGCCATCGCCGTCGCTGCGGGTGGCACCGAAGTAGTAAACCATCTTGCCGGCCTTCGCGGCACCAGTCTTTCGACTGGCGGTCTTCTTCTTCGTCGCCTTCTTGCGTGCGGTGGCGGTGGGATTGTGGTTGGTGCGTCGGGAGGCGCTTTTCTTCTTGGCCATGGCGTGGTCTTCCAGTGTGTGGGGAGTTTGGTGGTCGTGAGTCTCGTCTGGTTTACATGCAGGCTCCGGGCCGGGCCGCCGCCGCATCATCCTCGCGGTCGAGCCCGGCCGGGTGCCGTTGGGCGGCATCGCCAGAGCTCGGGCCGGCGGTGCGGCCGGAAGGCTTGGGGCATCGCGGGGGACCGACCCTACGGGGGTCGGCGGACCGGACACCGCTGCCCTCGGGGCCCCTGGCGGGCGGCGTGCCGGCCTTGGCAAGGGACCTTGGACGATTCCGCGCGGCGGAGGCTTCCCCGGACGGGTCCGGGGGCTTGGACGGGGCCGGGGCGTTTCCGGGGACTTCCGGGGACTTCCGGGGGCGTCCGGGGGATGCGTCGGGTACGAACCGCGGCGTGGCCATGGGGCCAGACCGGGGCGGTCTCTCACCCTACCCCATCGCAAGCACTCCACAAGACGGTCATTGTAAATAAGATGACGGTTTCGTCAAAAACCCCGACTGTCGTCGCGATCGTGGGGGGTGCATGGCATGCAGCGCGGGGGCTCCATGGGTGGCGGGGTCAGCGGCTTCCGGGGGCTGACTTCAGCCCGATGGCCAAGAGCGGGCCTCGAAGCGCCATGGCCATCGGCCGGGGGGGCCTGAAAGCCGCTGACCATGTCACCCACCCTGCATGCGTCCGCCCTGCCCGGCCACGGCGGTCATTGGAGGGCGCGGCGGAGGTGGCGTATGATGGCCCCATGAGCCAGACCGAACCCCAGACAATGCGCCACGTGATCGCGGCCCTGGTCACCAATGAGCCGGGCGTGCTGTCACAGGTGGCCGGGATGTTCGCCGCGCGCGGCTTCAATATCGACAGCCTCGTGGTCGGCCGGACCGAGAATCCCCAACTCTCGCGCATGACCATCGTGGTCAACGGCGATGATGCCACGCTCGAGCAGGTGCGCAAGCAACTGGGCAAGCTCGTGCCCGTGGTGCGGGTGGTGGACTACCAGGAAGTGGCCTTCATCGAGCGCGACCTGGTGCTGGTGCAGGTCTCGACGCAGGCGGCCTCGGGCGACCCGATCGCCAACCGCGACAAGCTCATCACCCTGGCCAACCTCTTCCGAGCGCGGGTGGTGGACGTCAGCGAGGACCGGCTGATGGTCGAGCTTTCGGGTACGGAGGAGAAGATCGAGGCCTTCGTCGACCTGGTGCGGCCGTTCGGCATCGTCGAACTGGCCCGCACCGGTTTGATCGCCATGCCGCGCGGCAACGCCAACCCCCTCTGGCAGCGCCGCACCACCCGGCTCAGCGCCGGCCCCGCCGAGCCCGAGACCGGCGGCGGCCAGGCCATCGACCCCAGTTCCCTGCCCCCGGGCTGAACGCAGAATGCAGAGGGCCGCCAGCGCCCCAGCCCGACCCTGTAAGGGGGGAGGGAGCCAGTGGGATTTGCAGGGCCGCAGGCGAACCACCCGACGATGCGGCGAGGGCAACAACACACCCCGCCTCCAGCCCCCA
>PUMS01000488.1 GCA_003551485.1 Phycisphaeraceae bacterium
CGTTCCTTGGCCATTACGCCCTGGTGTATCCGCATCGCCCCCACGATGAGCAGGGCTGGCCGATGTACTGGACGGCCATCTTCAACGAGGCCCAGGCCCTCCAGCGCGCCGGCCGCTGCCGATTCACCGCCTTCTACGGCACCGATGCCACCGCGCAGGGCCGGCCCTACACCGGCCTGACCCACGCGGTGGCCAACCACCAGGTGGCGGGGCTGATCCTGGTCTGCACCCCGCGCGGCCATCACGAGCACATCGACCTGGCATCCTCGGCCCTGCCGCGAATCCTGCTGGCACACTACACCGACCTGCCTGGCGCCATGGCCGTGGGCCCGGACCCGGCCAGTTTCCTCACACGGGCTCTGGAGTGCCTGGCCTCGCACGGACGCCGCCGCATCGCCCTGGTGCTCCAGGAGATGAGCGAACTGGAGGCCACGCAGACGATCAGCGCCGCCCGCACCCACTGCGAGCGGCTGGGCCTGGAGATGCGATTCGAGTGGGTCCAGGGCTGCAACCCGCTTCGGCCGCACTGGATCGCCCGCAGCATGGCAATGATGAGCCGCCTGCCCCCCGCCGACCGGCCCGATGGCCTGATCATCTGCGACGACAACCTCGTCCAGCCGGCCATCCACGGCCTGACCCGTGACCCCGACAGTGCCTTCGCCATCGGCGAGGACCTCGACCTCATCGCCCACGCCAACTTCCCCTGGACACCCGCCATCGAACCCCCGGTGACGTGGCTGGGCTACGACATCCGCGAGCTGATGCGCACCTGCATCGAAAACATCGAACGCCAGCGCCGCGGCGAAAACCCACCCCACCGCACCGACCTCAAAGCCGTTTTCGAACACGAACTGCCCTGAAAACCGCCCCCGGAAAGGAGCAGGCCGTAGGGCGGCCGGGAACGGTTACTCAGAGCCGGTGCCGGCCGGGGTTACGGGTCGTCCCACGCCGCATCGCCGCGCTGACCAGCCAGTTCGGCGGCGGCCTGCTGCACCTTTGCGGCGTAGGCGGGGTAGTCGTACTTCAGCTCGCGCTGGCTGATGTAACCGGTGGCGCCCATCCGCCAGAACAGTTCATCGAGCAGCTCGCGGTAGGGCGCCCGCTCATCCTCATCGAGTTCGAGATAAGCCCGCACGATCGCCTTTCGCAGTTCGTACTCCTGCACGCCCTCGCGCAGCATCTGGTAGCGCACGGTGGGCACTGCCCCATCCGGGCCGGGCACGGCAAGGGCCTGGATATGGGTCCAGAAGCCGTGGTTCCGTGTGCCCTGCCAGAAGTCGAGCCCCATGTGCCCCAGACGGCCCCAGCCCGCCACCAGCGTGCGGAACAGCACCGGCGGTGAGAAATCGGCGTGCGCCCAGCGGGCCGTGGGCAGGAACAGGTACTCCGCCGGCTGTGCCAGGCGCGCTTCCATTACCGAAGTGGTGGCGTGACCGATGCCGGGCTGGGCCCTGACGCCGATCTCGAGCCCACCGGTGGCGATCAGCCGGCCATCCTCGGAGGGCGGATCACCGCTGAAGTGCGAGAGCAGGTCCCAACGCGCCCACGGCGCCCACTCGCGCACCCGCTCGACGGTCCTGGCACCGGGGCGAATGTCGCCACCGAGGCCGAGCATGATGGTCCGCTCATCCCAGCCCCGCCGCCGTACCAGGCCATGCACGCCCTCGAGCACCGGCCGCCAGAGGGCCTCGCCGCCATCATCGTTGATCGCCGGCACCTCGCGGTCGCTCAGCTCGCCGGTTTCGGGGTCGTAGACCAGCACCTCAAGCGGCGAGCGCGGCTTAAGCGTCACGCTCGGGCGGCGGCGGCCCTCGTAGGCATCGGCCACCTCGCTGGCCGATGAGGCCGACCAGATGCCCAACGTCAGCGCCCGCGGCGGGCCGTTGTGCCGCGCGTAGAGGTCCAGGTAACGCTCGAGGATGGTGAAATCCGGCTTCAGCCCATCTTCGGTCTCGATGAACCGCACCATCGGCTCGTGCCAGCGGTCGCGGTCGCCGGCACGGGCGCCCATCCAGTCCTTGGCCACCGGATGCATGTTGCAGAGGATCACGGGGGCGAAAACCAGGTCGTTGCCCACCTTCGCCTGGAGCGCCATGGAGGCCTCCAGCAGCCGCCAATGCTCATCCGACCACGGCTCGACCTCGTACTGCATCGCCACGGCCCTGGGTGAATGGCCAAGGTGTACGATCGAGCCGTCGAAGGCGGCCGGATCGGGCAGCTCGTAGCCGGTGACCAGCACCCGCACGGGCACGGTGAAGCGCTCGCCGTTGGCCTCCAGCCGCAGCGTCGATTCATACCAGCCCGGCCGCTGACCGCGCGGCACCTCGAGCAGCAGCCACACCGGCACCGTCCGGGCATCCCGCGGCGGGTCGGTCAGCAGGGCATCGCAGTATTGCAAGCGGTCGTGCTGCGCGGCGAAGCGGATCTCGACCGCCGAGGCCGGCATCGCCGCGCCGCCGGGCCCGCGGAAGTCGCCGCCAAGCGCTGCGGTGATGCCATCGAGGCCATCGAGGTCCGACAGCACCACCTGCCCGCTGGCCACGCCGTTTCGCGGGGCGGCCATGCGGATCGGCCGCACCGGGTCGAAGGGGTTGCCCACCATCGTGCCCTTGACCGGCCGACCACGCACCTGCCCCACCGACCCCCAGCCCCAGCGCCGCCGCACCAGCGACTGCTCGGCGGGCGATTCCGCCACCGGCTCGAGCGCTTCGGCACTCCACAGCCGGGTGCCGGAAAGGGCCTGTTCGTAGCTGACCACGCCCTCGCCGCCGGCACTTGTCAGCTTCATCTCGCGGAAGGCCAGGTGGTTCCAGGCATGCCGGCCCATCGGGCCGACGGTGGGAGCGCGCCGGAACTCGATGGCCAGCACGTTCCCGCCGCGCTTGAGCACATCGGAAGGCACATCGAAGCTATAGCGGCGGATGCGCTTCTCGTAGCGGGCCAGCCACTGCTCCTCCGGCTCCTCCAGCGGATCGACAAACGGCAGCGGCTCACCGTGCTCGTCCACGTAGGCCTCGCTCGGATAGGGTTGGGCCGGCGTCAGCGGATGAAGCTCGCCCTCGGGCAGTCCGCCGCGGCCGATCTCGACGCCGTTGATGTAGACCACCACACCCCCGATGGCCGCCACCGTCACCTTCAGGTCGTTGACCCGGCCCGGCCGGTCGATGCCGAAGCCGGTGCGAAGGTGCAGCGACGTCAGCCACTCGTTGCGCGCCACGGCAACGCCGTAGTCGCCGAGGTAGTCGAACAACTCATCGGCCTGGTAGCGCGGCCAGTAGCGGTCATCGAAGTCGGCCTGCTTCCAGCCGCGCGGGGGCAAGGGGGTGAAGGTGTCGTTTCGCTCGCGCAGCGGCACCTCTTCGGTCGAGACCACCTCGTCGCGACGCAGCCGGCCGAGGGTGATGTGCTCATCATCCGGCCCGAGCGTCAGCCGCCACTGCGTGCGGCGGTGGCGCAGGGTGAACTGCTCATCATCGAGCCAAAGTCCCCTGCCGCTGACCACCCATGCCCGCCACGGCGTGCGCTCATCAATCAGCGCCACCCCTTGCCCACCCTGCTCATCCCCCTCCGCCACGGCCACCGCCGGCACGAACAACCCGATGGCCACGGCCATTGCCACGAAGCCCGCAAAGAATTTTGTTGTGATTGCCATTTGCCCGCCCTTTCACGGAAACCGACAGGTGCCCGGCCAAAGCGACCCGCGGCGGGGCGATCCCATCGCCATCCACCGCCACAGCACGGAACCGCCGTCGCCTGCCCCCCGCCTCCGCACGGCGCCCGTAATGGTCCAACGCCCGGGGCGGCAATCGAATGCAGGCATGGACCGCCATGGCCGCCGGCCATCACCAGGTGCGGATCAGCAGCACGTGCGATCGCGGGATGTGGAAGCGATGCCGTTCGCCCTCCACCTGGCGAAGGACCACCACCCAATGCTCATCCACCGACTCGAGCACGCCCAGAATGCCCGCGGTCTCGCCGGCCGGCGAGCGGCCGAAGAATGGCACGTGCGGGTCGATCGCCGGGCGGTCCCGCTCGGCCAACACATCGAAGCGCAGCAGCACCTCGCAGCGCTGGCCGATGACCGGGCCGCTCCCCGGCCGACCCTCCCCGGCCGGCTCGGCCTCGGAGTCGGCCCCGGCACCGGTCCCATCGCCCGGTGAAGCCGAGGCCTCACCGCGTCCGCAGGCGCCCTGCGACGCCAGTATTGCAAGCAGCATCGCTACTCCCAGGGTTCTGATAGCAAACGGCCAGGACATGGTCACCTCCGATCACCGGGCCGACGAGGTCGTGCCCTTTCATGATACCCCCGCCCAGCGCTGCACTTCCCTCGGGCACTGCCGGGGCGCAAAAAAGCCCACCGCGGCGCGGTGGGCTTGCGGGGCTTGCAGGAGGTACGGGGTGAGCCTCAGGTGGCGGGGTTATCCTTGCGGGGCTCATCGGGACCGGGCGAATCGGGGCCCTCGGGGCTTTCATCCCGTGCCTCGGTGTCCGCCTGGTCGATCTGCTGCTCGGGCTCGGCTTCGGGCTGATCCTCCGGCTGGGCCTCAAGCGGCTCGAGTGGCTCGAGCGATTCGGAGACCGGCTCGAGGGTCTCCTCGAGCGCGGCGGGGGCCGTGGATGCGGCCGTGGCCGCGACGGCGCCGCCGCGGCGCAGCCGGGCGGCACGCTCAGCGCGGCGGTTGGCCTTCTCGCGGCGGCGGGAATACTGGCCGCCAAGCTGCGGGCCCGATTCCTCGCCGACGAACATCAGCACGCACAGGTCGCCGCCATCGCCCTTGCGATGCTTGCCCAGCCGAACGATGCGGGTATAGCCGCCGGACCGATCCTCGTAGCGGGGGGCGAGGTCATCGAACAGCTTGTTGATCACCCGCGGCCCGCGCTTAAGCTCATAATACTTGTTCACCCGGTAGCCCTCGGAGCGGAGTTGGGCGCGGGTGAACGCGGTCAGGTCGCGGTCGACCAGGAACCGGTCGCCGCCGAGTTCGCGTTCGATCCGGCGGCGGTAGGCGATGTCACTGCCGCCGCCGAGGCGGGTGGCGTTGCCCTTGCGGGCGAGGGTGATGAGTTTCTCGACCATCGGCCGCACGGCCTTGGCCTTGGGCACGGTGGTGGTGATGTGGCCGTGGGTGATCAGCGCCACGGCGAGGTTGCGGAACATCGCCCGGCGGTGGGCGGTGGTGCGGCCGAGCTTGTATCCGGCGACGCGGTGTCTCATGGCAAGGACTCCTTACTTCTGGCGCGGCGGGCGTGCCCAGACGCTTGTCGCCGCCGCGACCACTCCCGCCGCGGCCTGTGGCAGGCTCGCGCGCGGGGACGCTCGATGGCGCGATGCCCCTACGCAGGGCCGGGGCCGGTGGCCCCCTGTTTCATCGGGGTGTGACCGGCCCGCGTGGGGCCGGGATCGGGCTCCGCCGACGGGTCAGGCGGAGTGGTTGGAAGCGTTGCTCATTTCCTCTTCGAGTTCGGCGGGCAGTTCCATGCCCAGCGACAGGCCCATCTCCGCCAGCTTTCGCTTGACCTCGCGCAGGCTGGTCTTGCCGAAGCTGCGGACCTTGAGCAGTTCCGGCTCGGACTTGCTGACCAGGTCGGCCACGGTCTGGAGGCGGGCGCTTTCCAGGCAGTTGTTGGCGCGCACGCTCAGGTCCAGGTCGGTCAGCGGCATCCGCAGCTTGCGGATCAGCTCTTCCTCGGTGCGTGCCGCGGCCGAGGCGGTCTCGCTGGCGCGGGCCTCGCCCAGCTCGCTGAATTGCACGAACGGGTTGAGGTGCTTTCGCAGGATCTTGGCCGCCTCGACCAGGGCCATCTCCGGCGTGACCGTGCCGTTGGTCCACACCTCCATGGTCAGCTTGTCGTAGTTGGTCTTCTGCCCGACGCGGGTGTCCTCGACCTTGTAGCGCACGCGCAGCACGGGCGAGAAGATGGCATCGACGGGAATCCAGCCGATCTCCTGATCCTCCTCGGCGTTGGCGTACTGCTCGCTTGCGGGCACGTAGCCGCGGCCCTTCTCGACGATGAACTCCATGTCGAAGTCGATCTGCCGGGTCAGCGTGGCCAGCACCAGGTCCTTGTTGTGGATGGTGACGGCGGTGTCGGCCTCGATCAGGTCGGCGGTGACCTCGCCGGGGCCCTCGGCCTGGAGGCGCATGGTCCGCGGCTCATCGCCCTCGAGGGAGACGACCAGGTTCTTGACGTCGAGGATGATGTCGGTCACATCCTCCATCACACCCTCGAGGCTGGAAAACTCGTGGGGCGCGCCGGCGATGCGAACGCGCGTCACCGCAGCGCCCTCGAGGCTCGAGAGCAGGATGCGCCGCAGGCTGTTGCCGATCGTGGTGCCGAAGCCTCGCTCGAACGGCTCGATGGTGAAGCGGCCGTAGGTGCGGCTGTTGAGTTGCGGGTCGGGCACGACCCGCGTGGGCAGTTCCAGTCCGCGCCATCGAATGCGCATGGTGGGTCTCCAATGAAGTGCGGCAGTCCCAGGTGTGGGTCAACCGCGGCAAGCACGCCCGTTGCGATGTCCTGCCGAACGACATCCGGGCTTCTATTGCCGCGGTGTGGCTTTAGCGTTAGCACCGGCGCGCCACGTTGGGCCGCTCCCGGCCCGTCCATCCGCCGTCGACGGTCGCGGCCGGGGGCCGGGGGCCGGGGGCCGGGGGCCGGGGGCCGGGGTCCGGGGTC
>PUMS01000404.1 GCA_003551485.1 Phycisphaeraceae bacterium
CGCCGCTGACCTGGCCGTGCGACTGCTCAGCCAGGGCCGGGGCATCCTGCCCATCGGCATCTTCACCGTCGCCCTGGGCGGGCCCATCTTCATCCTCATGCTGCGGGCGCGCCTGGGCCGGTGATAATGGCAGATAGGGTGGGCCAAGCGCAGCGGACCCACCGCCCCCGGGTGCGAGCGCGGCCCGCGCTGCTGCTTCCCAAGGTCACCACGGCCCGCGGGGGATGCCTCCGTTCCGTTCCCGGTCCTGCTCACCCTTCGCAACGCCACGGCGCGTGTCGCGGTCGCCGCGCCTCATTGATGCATCTCGCGCGCAAAGCCTTGCTCCGTTCACGCTACGTGCTGCCATTGCGCTCGACAGCTCCGCCGTGCTGGACGATAATCGCCGCATGAGCATCCGCAGGATTCACGGCGTGTACCTGGCCGACACCGCCCGCGTGCTCGGCCAGGTCGAGCTCGGTGAAGATGTCAACATCTGGTACGGAGCGGTGATCCGCGGGGATGTGGCGCCGGTGAAGGTGGGTGAGGCGACCAACGTGCAGGACAACGCCATCATCCACTGCGACAAGGGCCAGCCCAACATAATCGGCAGAGGCGTGACCATCGGCCACAGCGCGATCGTGCACGGCATCGCCGTGGGGGATGGGGCGATGATCGCCATGGGCGCGAAGGTGCTCGGCGGCACGAAGGTCGGCAGCGGCAGCATCGTGGCCGCCGGCGCGCTGCTGTCACCGGGCACGCAGGTGCCCGACGGCATGGTGGCCATGGGCGTGCCGGCCCGTGTCGTGCGGCCGGTGAGCGACCGTGAGCGTCAGTACCTGCTGGACATCCCGCCGCGCTACGTGGAAAACGCCCGCCTCCACGTCGCGGGCACCGATGTGCGCGTCCGGCCGTGGGGCGGGGCGGCGCGCTGAACCGGTCCGCCGCGGCTGGGCAAAGGCATGTCGCGTGGGGGCAGAATGCCGGGACCGGCGGCGTCTGGTAAACACTGGCCATGTCCAAAACCATCCATCATCTGCGTATCGAACTGGTCGGTATCCGGCCGCCGATCTGGCGGCGGGTGATCGTGCCCTCCGCGATGACACTCGACATGCTGCACGAGGTGATCCAGGTGGTCATGGGCTGGACGAACGACCACCTGCACGAGTTCGTCCTCCCCCGCACCGGCGGCGGCTGGCCGCAGCGGTTCAGCCCCCATCGCGACCCCTTCGGCAACCCCCTGGAGATGGACGGGGATGATGAGCACGAAGTAACCCTCGCGGAGGTCTGCCCCGAGCCCAAATCGGTGCTGATCTACACCTACGACTTCGGTGACTCGTGGGATCACCGCATCACCGTGCAGAAGGTCACACCGCCCGACCCCAAGCACCCCGCCCCCCACTGCCTCGCGGGCAAGCGCAGTGGCCCGCCGGAAGACAGCGGCGGGCCCCACCCCTACGCCAGTTTCTGCGCAGCGCTGACTGACCCCGATCACCCGGACCACGAAGACGTCGTCAACTGGGTCGAGGAGCAGTTCGAAGAAGGGTTCGACCCCGAATTTATCGATATCGACCTGATCAACAGGCGCCTGGCCCGGTTCCGCCGCAAGTGAGTGGGGTTCCGATGCATCCGGCAAACCCGGCCCCGCCCACCGGAGCCAAGCGTTGCCCCACAGGGCGCAACGGTGCACCTCTGCCCCCGCCGATCCCCCTCGGCCCCCCGGCCACGCAAGACGCTCAGCGCAGGTCCTCGACGAAATAGCCCCACGAATCGGCGTTAACCCTGGCCTGGGCCGAGTTGCTCACCGCCCGAGCGCGGCAGCGGATCGGGCCGTAGACGTGGTCACGGGTGTCGATGATCAGGTGCGACAATTCGTGGACCAGTGTCTGGAACTTGGTGTCGCTGGCGGTGTGGGCGGTGGGCCGGTAGGTCGGGACCGATGAGAAGCCCCTGTCCAGGAAGATGGTGAAGTTGCGGCCCTGCTGCGCCCGGGTGAGGTTGGTGTAGTTGTTCCACCCGCCGGTCGGTTCCAGCGCCCAGGCGCCGTAGTCTGGATCACGCTCTCGCCAGTGCAAACAGTTGACGGTGATGTCGGTGGTGTTAACCACGCTGGCGAACCGGCTGAGCATGAGGGCGAGCTGATGCTTCCAGGCGGCCGTGTTGTCACCGAACCAGCGCAGACAGTTATTGTCCGCCCGCCCTTTGCGGACATCCTCCGCAGCCTTGCGCAGGGTGTTGACGATCGGCTCCTGGAGGTCGCGGATGATGGCCGCATCGGCCGGACCGAGTGCGCCGAGGATGAACCCCATAATGATGCCCTCCACTTGCCCCGCCGCACGCCCGGCTTGAGGGCCGTGGTGGGCGTATGGCGCGGCGATGACAGGTCACAACAGCGCTGTCCACTGACCGTGCGGGGCCCCTCAGTCAGATGTCTGCCTCACGCCCTGCCCGGCCGGTTTCACGAGAGGTCAAATGGGCAGGTCGCTGACCCGCTCGATCTGATGCCTTCTAGGCGCGGACTTCAACATAGTCAAGGGAATAACGCCACCGGGCCGTCTCGGTCGTGCCGGAAAACCTGCACCTTCGCGGATGATCCAGGTGCGCATCATGCACCCCGGCTCGGTCCACCGTCGGATCACGCTGAGGCCGCATCACCGGCCCGCGCAGCGCGGCGGAAGGCGGCGGGGCTGGAGCCGGTGAGCCTTCTGTAGGCCGCGGAGAAATACTCGGCGCTGCTGAAGCCCGCGGCCTCGGCGATGTCCTTGATCCTCATCTCACTGCCACGCAGCAGGTGCATTGCGATCTGAAGCCGGTGGCGCTGAATCTGCTCCAGCGGCGAGCAGCCCTTCCAGCGGCGGAAACGCTGCTCCAGCGCCCGCCGGGAGATGCCCACCTCTGCGGCGACATCCGACACCGTCAGCGGCTGGTGCCCGCGCGAGCGGATGATCGCCAGGGCGGCGCTGAGGTGAGGATCGGCACTCTCGGCCAGGGCCGTCGAGTCCCGCGCGGCAATGCCGGGTGAGGAAAACAGCACCGACTGGCGACGCGGCGGGCCGGCGCCATCCAGCAGCCGACCCAGAACCCGGCCCGCTTCCATGCCCACCGCCTCGCCCGGCAGCATCACACTCGACAGCGCCGGCTGACGCAACTCACACCGCCAGAGATCGTTGCCGCAACCCAGCACACCCACCTCGCCCGGTACGGCCAGGCCCAGCGCGCTGCAGGCCTCGAGCACCTGCTCGGCCAGGCTGTCGCAGGCGGCCATCACCCCCACCGGCCGAGGCAGCCGTGACAGCCACGCGGCGATGGCCTCGATCCGCTGCGACCAGCCCGCGGGCATGTCGCCGCGACGGCTTCGCCCCGCCGGCCACAACGAATGAACCCGCCCCCCGCCCCCGGAAGTACCCCCCGAAGCACCCTCCCCCCCGGAAGTACCCCCGGAAGTACCCCCGGAGGTTCCCCCGGCCGAGCTTCTCGAACGCCCCCCGGAACGTCCTCCGCGACGGCCCCCTGCCGCAGCCCCGACACCACCACCTCCAAGACCCAACATCCCACCTCGACGGGCGGTCTCGACAAAGCCCGCCTCGCATCGCGACACGCCAAACCGCCAGGTCGGCCCGATGAAGGCAAGTTCACGATAGCCGGACTCAATAAGATGCTCGGCACCCGCACGCCCCACGCCGTGGTCATCCACACCCACCGTTGGGACCGAAGGCTGGGCCAACATGGTGCTGATGTTGACCAGCGCCCGGCCGCGTTTGAGAAGCTGCTGCGTCAGCGTCCGGTCAACCAGGTCGGCGATCAGGGCGTCGGCTTCAACCATCCGGCCATCTGCGCCCGTCGGCGGCCATGCCACCTCGATGCGCCATCGCCGCTGTGCTGCGGCATATCGGTGCACGCCCGCAACCAGGTCGCGGGCATAGTCGCCGCTGGTATCGACCAGCAGCGCCACATGAACCTGTCCCTGTACCGGCATGTCAAGCTCCACAGTTCATGGATTCTTGCCATCTTATGCCCTGATGCGCAAAACCTCAAGGCCGATGCGCAAGTTCTCATTGTGATCCGAAATCCCACCCTTACAGTAGCTTGGGTGTCCAGGCCCGCCGGCACCCCCCCGCGATGGATGGGGCGGTGTCGCGGCGGCCGGTGCAATGGAAGTCGACGTGGTTGTGACCCCCAACCAATCCGCTTCGGTTACCGAGGATGATGCCGAACGCGCGCGCCTGCTGGTGGAAGCCTACGAGCGCATCGCCGCCGAGATCGGCAAGATCATCGTCGGGCAGAGCCAGACCATCGAGCAGCTCATGATCGCCATTCTGGCGCGCGGCCACTGCCTGCTGGAGGGGGTGCCCGGCCTGGCCAAGACGCTGATGGTCCGCTCACTTGCCGATGCGATGCATCTGAGCTTCCGCCGCATCCAGTTCACCCCCGACCTGATGCCCGCCGACATCACCGGCACCGACATCATCCAGGAAGACCCCCAGACCGGCCACCGCCAGATGGTCTTCGAGATGGGGCCCCTGTTTGCCCAGATGATCCTGGCCGATGAGATCAACCGCACGCCGCCCAAGACCCAGTCGGCCCTGCTCGAGGCGATGCAGGAGCACTCGATCACCGTCGGCGGGCACACCTATACGCTGGAAGAGCCCTTCTTCGTGCTGGCCACGCAGAACCCCATCGAGCAGGAGGGCACCTACCCCCTGCCCGAGGCCCAGCGCGACCGCTTCCTGTTCCACGTGCGGGTGGACTACCCCGAGCGCGAGCAGGAGCGGCAGATCATCGAGCGCACCACCAGCACCTTCGAGGCCAGGCTCGAGCCGGTCATCACCGGCGAACAGATCATCGACTGCCAGCACACGGTGCGCAAGGTGCCGGTGCCGGAGCACGTGGTGGATTTCGTGCTCGATCTGGTCCGCCGCAGCCGCCCGCGCGAGGCCGATGCCTACCCGTTCATCCGCGAGCTGGTCGAGTGGGGCCCGGGTCCGCGCGCCTGTCAGCACCTGGTGCTGGGGGCGAAGGTCCGGGCGATCCTCCGCGGCCGCTACCACGTGACGCTGGACGATGTCGAGGCCCTGGCCTACCCCGTGCTGCGCCATCGCATCGTGCCGACGTTCAACGCCGAGGCTGAGGGCGTCACCGTCGACGACATCATCAGCAAGATCCTCGCCGCGGTGCCCCGCGGCACCGCCGAGCGAGCCCTGTAATGAGCCAGAACGACGAGGAGATGCGTTCCCGCACGGGAACCCTGCTGAATCATGGCCCAGGTCACCGATTTTCTGAGCCCTCAGGACCTTGCCCGCATCGGCAACCTCCAGGTGCTGGCGCGGCTGGTGGTCGAGGGCTTCTGCTCGGGCCTGCACCGCTCGCCCCACAAGGGCTTCTCGGTCGAGTTCAAGCAGCACCGGCCCTACGTGCCCGGCGACGACCTGCGCTACCTCGACTGGAAGGTGTACGGCAAGACCGACCGCTTCTACATCCGCGAATACGAGGAAGAGACCAACCTCCGCGCGACCCTCCTGCTGGATTGCAGCGGGTCGATGAGCTACACGGGGCGGAAGGGAGTAAGCAAGCATCACTACGCCACCCGGCTCGCCGCCTGCCTGGCGTACCTGATGCTCCAGCAGTCGGACAGCATCGGGCTGGTCCGCTTTGACACGGCGGTGCGAAGGTACATCCCGCCACGGTCCCGCGCCGGACACCTGCGCGTGCTCATCGATGAGATGCAGCAGGCCCGCTGCCATGGCGAGACCGAACTGGGGCCGGTGCTGCACGACATGGCCCCGCGTCTCAATCGCCGCGGGCTGATCGTGCTCATCAGCGACTGCTTCGGCGACGTGCCCGCCCTGCTGGCGGCCCTGGCGCACCTGCGACATGCGCGGCACGAGATCATCATCTTCCAGGTATGGGATGAGGATGAACTGACCTTCCCCTACCGCCAGTGGACGCGCTTCGATTCGCTCGAGACGGCGGGCCTTCGCCACCTGGTCGACCCGGCCACGCTGCGCAAGGCCTACCTGGAGAACCTGGAGCGCTACCGTGAGGAGTTGACCCAGGGCTGCCGCCGCCACCGGGTGGACCTTGTCCCCATGACCACCGCCCAGCCCTACGCCGAGGCCCTGGCCTACTATTTGACGCTTCGCCGGAGGCGGTCATGACGTTCCTGAACATCGCCATGCTCGGGGGCATCTTCGCCTTCAACATTCCGGTCATCGTCCATCTTTTCAACCGAAGCCGCTTCAAGGTCGTCAAGTGGGGGGCGATGCACCTGCTGGAGCCGGTGATCCGCAAGAACATGCGGCGGGTGCGCCTCGAGCAGCTCCTGCTGATGATGCTGCGGGCGCTGATTCCCATCATGCTCGCCCTGGCCATGGCCGCGCCGGTGCTGACCGCCGGCAGCCCGCTGATCGGCAGCGGGCCGAGTTCGGCGGTGCTGCTGATGGACGGCAGCTACTCGATGCAGGCCGTGCCTGGCGGGGGCGGCGGCGGTGGGGGCAGGCACGGCGGCGACGGCGCGGGCGCAGGAAGGTCGAACTTCGATCTGGCGCGTCGGGAGGCGGTGCAACTTCTGCGCGGCCTGCCGTCGGGCTCGCAGGTGGCGGCCTTCGAGATTGCCGAACGCGCCATGGCGCTGACCGACCGGCCGACGACCGACACCCGCCGCCTCGA
>PUMS01000286.1 GCA_003551485.1 Phycisphaeraceae bacterium
GGCGGCAGCCGTCGCCGCAGCGCCCGCCGCGGCGGTCAGAACAGGCTCCTCACCATCTGGTGCAACTGCTGGATCGGCTGCATGTTCTCGTAGTCCATCGGCCGCTCGAGGTTGAGATACATCACCACCAGCGACACCAGCAGCACGCCCACGATCGCCACGGCGGCGACGGGTATCAACACCCAGCTTACCATTCGGCGGCGCCAGACCTGTCCGGTAGTGACGATCTCATCGACCACCCCGAGCACCGGCATCTTCAGGTCGTCGGTGGCATGTTCGGCGTTGCGGAAGCAGCGGCTGGTCAACTCCGACCAGAGCACCATCCCGGCGCCCACGGCCAGCCCCACGGCGATGGCCGCGCCCAGGATCGAGGGCATCGCCGGGCTGGTGGGCCGGGTCAGTTCGGTGGCCTGCTCAATGAAGTCGTGTGAGACGGCCTGTCCGCTGACCATCTGCGTCTGGGCCTGGCGGTTGGTCTGGGCCATGTCCTCCCAGTAGGAGAGCTGATCGCCGGCGGCGCGCAGCTCGCGTTCGAGCCGGGCCATGCGGGTGCGCGTCTCATAGAAGATGCGGGCCTGGGCCTGGAGGTTGCGGTGGCGCTCGCGGGCCTCTTCGAGTTGCCTCTCGCCGGTTCTGATCTTCTCCTTGGCCGCATCGCGAATGGCCGCGTGCTGGTGCCACAGTTGGTTGGGCCTGGTCACGACCCCGACCTCGATCATGCGGGGGATTTCCTCCAGACGCTGGCGGGCGCGGACGATGTCGCGCTCGAGCGACTGCATCTCCGGATGTGCCGGCCGCAAGGCGGCGCGGCGCTCATTGTAATGGTTCTCGAGATCGAAAATCCGCTGCTGCTGGCTCTGGTACTCGGGGTTGATGCCCTTCTCGACGTGATCCTCCATCGGCGGGTTGTTGGCGATGAAGGCCTCGGCCGAGCGCATCTCGGCCCGTTGGCGATCGATCTCATCCAGCAGTTCATTCATCCTGGAATCGATCTCCTGAAGCCTGCGGTCCAGGTCGGCCCGTCGCGTGGGCAGGTCGCCGCCGGCCTGTCGCTCCTGCTCATCGATCTCGCGCTGAAGCCGCTCGACCTCCCGGCGCAGGTCCCTGACCTGCCCATCGTAGTAGCGCTGGCTGATGACCAGGCTCTCGCGCAGGCGGCTTCGCACCTGGGTGATGTAGTTAGTCACCAGCTTGTTGACCAGCATCGGCGCCAGCGTGCGGTCGGGCGTGCTGAAGGTGACCACGACGCGGTCCAGGTCGCGGTCGCGTGCCTCGAAACTCATCGACAGGCGACTGCGCAGATCGTCGATGAGCCGCTCCTTGCGCAGCCGCCCCTCGCGGGTCAGTTCACCGGCGACGCGCGGCAGCTTGCGGTTGAAGTCGAACTCGCGGTCGCGGATGAGTTCGATGATCGCCTGCCGCCCCATCAACTGCTCGCGCAGGATGCGCCGCTCGTAGGCGATGTTCTGCTCGATGGTGGGGTTGCCCGCCTGGCGCAGGGCCGGGTCGTTTTCGCGCTGGAACCTGGCCTCGGCCGTGTACGTCGGCTCGATGCGCAGGGCCAGCAGCACCACCACCGTCATGGCGAACAGCGCGGGGAAGAGGAACTTGTAGCGGTTGCGCCAGACGATGCCGAACCATTCGCTGACGTTCTTGGGTTTTCGCCAAGCCATGGGTTGTTGCTCCCCTTGAAGCGGGTCGATGGCTGCATCCCCGCCGGCGTGTCAATCGTTCGGCCAGGTGGCGGGGCGGGTCCGGCCGGGCCGCATTGCAGGCCCCAGGCCGGGGTCAGGGATCGCCGGCTCAGGGCATGCCGGCACTGACCCGCGCCGGCGTCGCCACCGCGCGGATTACCGGGTCCACCGGCGAGATCAAATTCTGCACGAAGATGCCCACCTGCGCGATGCGGTTGGTCGGCACGAAGATGATGTCACCTTCCTCGAGCACGGCGTTGTAACGCAGGTCCCCGCGCTCGGTCATGTCACGGATGTTGATGGTCATGCGGGCGATCAGTTCCCCTTCCTCGTTGGGCCGGATCACCACCACCCGCTCCGGCCAGGCCGTCCGCGGCAGGCCGGCACTGAGCACGGCATCGAGCACCGTGTCGCGGCCGTTGTAGGGGCGGGGCCCGGCGGAGGTCTCCCCGTACATGAAATACCGCTTCGAGGCGAAACTGGTCACCTTCACCTGCACCCGCACGTCTTCGTAGTACTCCAGACCCAGTTCCTCGATCTCCGCGGCCAGTTGCGTGGGCGTCTTGCCCGCGGCGAAGACCTCACCAAGCGGATACAGCGTGATGTAGCCATCCGGCCGCAGCGTCGCACCGACCTGGTGCAGGTCCGGAGCACCGGGGGCGATGATCTGGATGCTGTCGGGCGGCTCGATGGTGTAGGGCTTGCCCCCCACCAGCGGCCGCGGCTCGGGCAGGAACACCTCGTGGTCGGTGTACATCGGCGGCGCAGCGCAACCCGCGCCGCACACCATCATCGCCATCAGCGGCGTCAGGGCCGCCATCGCAAGGGTTCGCCTGGTCATGGCAATCGCTCCTCCACTGGCCGTGGGCGGCTTGACGTCCCTGCTCCAAGCCGCGACACGGTGTCATCGTCGGTCATCCAGCGTTCACACTGAACCACCATCGCTCATCGGCAGACACTTCGCGGACGCTCGACCCATCCCCGGCTCAAACCCTCGCCGCGGCGGGACGTACCACACGCCACCTGCATTATAACCCGGCGAAACCGGCTTGGCCAGATTCTCGCAGACCCGACGCCGGGGCCGGCGCCGGTGGACAGGGCCGTGCTCTGCGCCCACGGCAGCCACCAGAGCCGGCGGAGCCTCAGGCATCCACCGCGGGCCTGGCAGGGTTCGCTCCATCCGTTGGCTGAGGCGGGCAATCATCGCGCAGTTCGATCACGGAACTTGCTCACCGTCGCAAACAGCAGCCGCAGCTCCAGACCAAGTGACATCTTCTCGATGTACTCCAGGTCGTACTGGAGCTTGCGTCGGACCGACTCGACGTCGGTGTCGTAGCCGTTGCGGACCTGGGCCAGGCCGGTCAGGCCGGGTTTGACCGCCAGGCGCTGCTCGAAGTCGGGCAGGTCCTGGCTGAGCTGGGCAAACATCTCCGGCCGCTCCGGACGCGGGCCCACCAGGCTCATTTCGCCACAGAGGATGTTGATCAGTTGCGGCAGCTCGTCGATGTGGCTGCGTCGCATCCAACGGCAGATGGGGATCACCCGCGGGTCATGCGCCCCGGCCCACTGGGCCCGGCCTGCCTTCTCGGCGTCGGCGTACATGGTCCTGAGTTTGTAAATCTTGAAAAGGCGGCCGTTTAAGCCCACCCGCACCTGCTCGTAAAGCACCGGCGCCGAGGGGTCGGCCAGCTTGATGAGGATCGCGCAGACCACCATCACCGGCAGAAACACCATCAGCGACACTGCTGCGCCGACCACGTCGAGCAGTTCCTTGAAAATCCGGAAGTGACGCCGGGCCAGCTCAAACAGCACCCCCCCGCTGCCGGCACCGACCATCACCATGGTGATTGGTTCTGGCATGCTTTCAATCCCCTGTCGCCCCGTCCGTCGCTGGGTTCAGCCGGCAACGATCGGGCTCTCTCCATGCGCGACCCGGGCATCGCAGGTCTCCGGACAACCCCATGGCCGTGGGCCAAGGCACGCGCCAACACCTGCGCGGCGAGGGGGTTGCGCTTTCCCATGAACTTCAACATTCGCGGCAGGCACCGGGAGCCGATCCCCAATACAGGTAACCGAACTCGCAGGGCGCCCGCGGTGATGACTTGGAGAGGGTGCTTTCTCACCATGCTCCATCAAGTCATTCACGCCCTCAAGCCTATCCGGAATATCGGGCCTGTCAATAGCGCGGGCATGGAAAACTGAAGAAATCGGCCATCAGATTTTTCCTATACCGGCCATCCAGACCGCCTCCGGCAGCCGTCCCGATGTCAAAATGGGCAACATGGGCTGGCGGGGTACTCTGCGGGAAAGCCCCACCCGGCCTCACCACCGGTACCGTGCCAACCGCCCCCATCCCCACGGGCGCGGGACGCCGGGGCTCACGCGTGGGTTGTCCGACAGGGCACGTAACGGGGCGGCCGGATCGCCCCCAACGTCCGGTAACGATCCCCGCCTGAAGACCCGCCCCCCCCAAGCAGGTCGACGCCGGCTTCGTGCCCGCACGCGCCCCAACCGTCACAGAACATTCCGGCGCTACAGGTGTCTGACCGGCGCGGGTGCCGCTGGCCGGTCGCGCTGCGCAGGTTCATCACCGCCCATCGTTGGCCGATACGCCACAAGCGCTGCGGGTCTGAAATTCGCGGGCAGGGCGATCCCTTCCAACCCCGCCGCTGTGAAGGAATGGCACCGATGGTTGGCGGACCGAGAATCCTGGTGGTCGATGATGAGCCGCACATCGTGCAGGTGCTGAGCCTCAAGCTCGAACCGGCCGGTTTTGACGTGCTCGAAGCCGGCGATGCCGAGCAGGCCTTCAGCCTCGCTCAGCGCTTCGGGCCCGACCTGATCATCGCCGACTACGTCATGCCCGAGGCCGACGGCCTGGAGTTGTGCCGCTGGCTGCGCAGCGACCCCGCCCTGGCCACCATCCCCGTGCTCATCCTGACCGGGATGCCCCTGATCCTTCCCGAACCGGCGCAGTTGTGCCAGCAGGTGGTCGACGTGCTGACCAAGCCGTTTTCTCCGCGGGAGTTGCTGCTTCGTGTGCAGTCGCTGCTCAACCAATCGGCCCATGCGAGCCAGGCATCGTGATCGGCGAAACCAGGCAACACCACAGAGAAAGCACCACCGGCCCACCGCAACGCATTCAAGAGCGGTTGATGGAGCTGGGCCTGACCTGTGCGCGCTGCGATGCACGGGGCCGGGTCGAGTGGTCATCGCAGCCCGGTGCGCTTGAAGCGGCCCTCGCCGCCACCGATGCATTCCAACAGGCCCTGCAGCGCCAATGGTCGCGGCTGGTCCATGCACCGCCCGAGCCGGTGGAGCTGACCACCGGCATCTACCTGCTGGTGCTGCCGGCGCCGCGGCGGCGCGGCGGGTTCGGCCGGCAGGGGACCGCCGAGCAGATCGACGTGGCCATCGTGCCGACCACGGAACTGGCCGACCATCCCGACCTCGCCGGGTGGGTCGCAGACACCCGGCCCCGCGGCGGCAACGGCGATCATCGCCTGCCCATCCCGGGCAACGGCCGTCCACCCCCACCCGAGGCTGGACCCGGCGGGCTGCATACACGCCGGGACGTCGACCGCTTCGCCCGCATGGTGGCCTGGATGCACGAGGATGGCGCCGAGATCGACCGGCGCTGTCACGAGGTGCGCGCGGTCAGCCAGCAGTTGCTCGAGTCCTACGAAGAGCTGAGCCTGCTCTACAAGTTCTCAGCACGCATGACCGTGGACCAGCCCCGCGCCCGGTTCCTTGGTGAAGCGGCGGCCGAGCTTCACCAGGTGCTGGGCCTGAGCTGGCTGACGCTTCAGCTTGCCGATGATGAGCCGCGTCTGGGCTCCCTGGCGGGTTACATCCACACCGTCGGCAGCGCCGACTGCCCCGAGGCCGTCATGGAGCGCATCGGGCGCGATCTGCTGGCGCGGCAGTTCGGCGCCACGGGGCCTCAGGTGCTGGAAAGCCGCACCATCGAAGGCGCACCGCAGTTGCAGCGCCTGACGCAGCAGGTGCTGGCCGTGAGCATCCGCGTGGGCGAGCGCACCGTGGGCCTGATCTTCGCCGGTGACAAGACCGACGGCTCACCGATGAGCAACCTGGATGCGACGCTGTGCAGCTCGCTGGCATCGAGCATGTCGATCTTCATCGAGAACGTGATGCTCTACGAAGACGTGCAGTCCATGTTCATGGGCACGCTGCACGCACTGACGGCCTCGATCGACGCCAAGGACAGCTACACCCACGGCCATTCCCAGCGCGTGGCCATGCTGGGTCGCGACCTGGCCCGCGCCTGCGGCCTGGATGCGGCCACCGCCGACCGCATCTACCTCGCCGGCCTGGTTCATGACGTGGGCAAGATCGGTGTGCCCGAGGCGGTGCTGAGCAAGCCCGGCCCGCTCAGCGGCGAGGAGTTCGAGCTGATCAAGCGCCACCCCGAGATCGGCGCCCGCATCCTGGGCGACATCCCGCAGATGCGCGACCTGATCCCCGGCGTGCTGCACCATCACGAGCGATGGGATGGCCGCGGCTACCCCCACGGCCTGCGCGGGGCGGACATCCCCCTCTACGGCCGGCTGCTGGGCCTGGCCGATGCCTTCGACGCCATGAGTTCCAACCGCGCCTACCGCCGCGCCATCGACTGCGAGGCCGTGCTCGAGGAGGTCGCCGCCTGCGCCGGCCGGCAGTTCGACCCGGACCTGGCCCGCATCTTCACCGGCATGGACTTCACCACCTATTACAAGCTTCTCCAGTCTCACCATGCCAACGCTCCCCTCCGACGCACCGCCTGATGTGCCCCCGCCCGCCTGGCCCGCCACACCGCACACCCCGGCCCCCACTTCCTACTCCCGGCGGTAGAGCGGGAACCGGGGTCAGCCGCAACGCAGTGCCGCCCGCCGTTGCGGCCTTTCCCCCCTCCCCCCGCC
>PUMS01000256.1 GCA_003551485.1 Phycisphaeraceae bacterium
CGGAAGCGCCCCCGGAAGCGCCCCCGGAAGCGCCCGCCGCAGCGCCGCGGGCCCCGCGGCGGGAGCCGGGCCGGCCGCCGCCACCGCCACCGCCCGGACCGGCCTCGACCGGCTGACGCTCGGCCTCATCCACCCCCTCGCGTGCGGCCTGGCGGCCGCTCTTGCCTTCCATCACCGCCGCGCAGAGGCTCTGTACCACCACCTCGATGGCCCGCATGGCATCATCGTTGCCCGGAATGGCGATGTCGGCGAAGTCGGGGTCGCTGTCGGTGTCGATCAGGCAGACGGTGGGGATGCCCAGCTTGCGCGCCTCGCGCAGGGCATTGAGCTCCCGCCGCACATCGATGACCACCATCGCTCCCGGCAGCGTGTTCATGTGGCGGATGCCTTCGAGGTTTCGCAGAATCTTGTCCTTCTCGCGGCGGAGCTGGCTCTCCATCTTCTTGGAGTAGTTGTTGATCTCCCCGCTCTCCTCGAGGCGCTCGAGTTCCTCCAGCCGCTTGAGCCGCTCTCGGATGGTGCGGAAGTTGGTCAGCGTCCCGCCCAGCCACCGCTCGGTGACGTAGGGCATGCCCGTCTCGCGCACGTGCGTCTCGATGCAGGCCCGCGCCTGGCGCTTGGTGCCCACGAACAGCACATCCTTGCCGCCGGCGACCACCTTCGAGAGGAACTTGCGAGCCAGCAGCAGGCCCTTGATCGTCTCCTTGACGTCGATGATGTGGATCTTGTTGCGCTTGCCGAAGATGTAGGGTGCCATCTTCGGATTCCAGTTGTTGGCGCGGTGGCCGAAATGGATGCCGGCCTCGATCAGGTCGTTGACAAGCGATGCCATGAAACACGCTCCTCGCGGCAAGCTCCGGGGTAAGACGACACAGTGGGCCACGGCGGCCGCGCGGCCGGCCGGTGGAGCTTTCACCCACTCGTGCCCGATGGACGCCTCGGGAGGAAACGGGCATACCCGCATCCCCGCCGCGACCGGCGCCCGTGGGTCCGCGGCGGGGACGGCAAAACCGTTGCCAGACCCGCCATTGTACCGCCCCCGCCCCACCGGGCAAATCACCCCGGCGACGATGCGCCGGATGCCACTGGCACTGGTGGGGTTTGCACCCGTGAATGTGGCGTATATCTGGAATACTGGCGGGCATGCCGCCGGTGGCATCCGATGGATACGGGCCCGCCCGGCCCCGGCGATGCCGGCAGACCCCTGTGAAAAAGTTGACCACGGGGCTGCCTCGGGCAGCGGTTTGGTGTAAGCTAAGGGATTCGGAGTTGCGCTGCCCCATGACCGACACCACCTTGTACCGCACCTGGGCGCCTCATTTCCGCACGGAAGTGCGGCAGCGTGGGCGGGCGTATTTCGAGCAGGGCCGCGTCGAAGCGCTTCGGCCGCGCCCGGGCGAGGTGTTTCGCGCGGCGGTGCAGGGCACGCGGCCCTACACAGTGGTCATTACCGCCGACCGGGCCCGGCCGGCGGCCTCGTGCACCTGCCCCACCTACGGCCGCGGCGCCTATTGCAAGCATATCTGGGCGGCACTGCTGAAGTTGAACCAGGAGGGCGAGCCGGCTGAGGCCGCATCAACCCCCGAAGGCGAAGCACCGGCCAATGGCGAGGTCCCATCGCCGGTGCCCCGCTTCACCGCTCCGCCGCCGCTGCCCAAGGCGCGCAGACGCACCAGCCCGGACGTCGCAGGCGGCCCCTGCGAGGCGGCATCCCGCACCGCGGGGGCAGGGGGGCAGCGCTTGCAGCCGGAGTGGATGCGCCGACTGGCCCTGCTTCGCCACTCGCGCACCGAGGTTCAGCGGCGTAGCGATATTCTCCTGGCCGCGCCGCAGGTCTACTACGAGGTCCAGCTCGATCCCTCCCTCGCCGAGCACAGCCTCATCGTCGCCCTGCGCCAGCGCCGACCCACCCGCAACGGCTGGGGCAGGCTCAAGCCCCTGCGGATCAGCAGCGGCACCGTCGGCGAACTGCTCGATGCCACCGACCGCGAACTGGCCGGGTTCATCCTGGGCGCCCAGCGGGTCGAGGATGGCGAAGCGCAGCGGCCCTGGAGCACGCCGGGCTCCTGCTCGACCTTCGCCCTGCCGCGCAGCGCCCAGCGGACGCTGCTCCAGCGGATGATCGCCACCGGCCGCTGCCTGCTGGACACCGCCGACCCCGACAAGCCGCTGCGCTGGGATGCCCACCCCAGGCCGTGGGTGCCGGTGCTTGTGGGCCAGATGCGCGACACGCAACTGCACGTGCACGTCGAGCTGCGCCGTGATACCGACCGCATGGACCTGCAAACGCCGCTGCTGATCCTGGCCGGGCCCGACGACAGCGGGGTGCTGATCCACGGCGGTATGGCAGCTCCCTACGACGCCCAGGGCGCCGACCGCTGGGTGCGGACCTTCCGCGATGACCTGCGACACGGGGAGGGCATCCAACCACTGATCATCCCCGGCCCGGACATCGAGCGTTTTATCGACCGCCTCTACCGGTTGCCCCACCTGCCGGCGATGGACCTGCCCGAAACCATCGCACGACAGGCCGAATCGGCCGCACCGGTGCCGCACCTGACGCTGACCTCGCCCAGGGCGGAGGCCGCCACCACAGGCGGCGGTGGTGGTGGTAGTGTGGCACAAGCCGCCCATGTCACCGCGACCGGCAGGGGGGCCGGGACCGGGGCCGGCGCCAGCAACGGGGCTGGACAGGGAATGGTCGAGGCCGAGGTCTACTTCGACTACGCCGGCCACCGCATCGGCATCGAGGACCCCGGCGAGTTCATCGTCGTCGATGCCGCCGGCGATGAGCCGGTCACCGGCCCGGATGCGGCCGATGAGGCCGATCAAGACCACAGCAGCTCGCCCGCCGCAGCAGGTCCAGCACCGGAACCGGCAACCTTCACCGCGCCCCCCGCCCTGATCCCGCCATGGCAAGACCAGGTCCAGGCCGAGGAAGGTCAGTCGCAGGCCAACGGCCTGCCCGGCTCGCAAGCCGATGCATCCGCTACGCCCGCGCAGCGCCCGCGCCTGATCCGTCGCGACCACCAGCGCGAGCGACAAGCCATTCTGCGCCTCGGGGCGCTCGGCCTGCGCCCGGCCGCGGCCGAGGAGTCGCGCAACCTGCTGCTGCCGCCACGGCAGGTACCGGAGGTGGTCGGCCAACTCCTTGCCGAGGGCTGGGTCGTGGTGGCCGACCGTCGGGCCCTGCGGCGGCCCGGTGGCGTTCGCCTGTCGGTGCGCAGCGGCATCGACTGGTTCGAGCTGCGCGGGCAGGTCAGCTACGAGACCGAGGAGGGCGAGCAGCATGTCGACCTCCAGCACATCCTCGAGGCGGCGCGCTCGGGTCGGTCGATGATCCAACTCGGCGATGGCACCGAGGGCGTATTGCCCGAGCAGTGGCTGCGCGAGCACGGCCTGCTGGCGGCCATCGGCCAGGAGCATGAAGACCACCTGCGCTTCAACGCCAGCCAGGCCGCCCTGCTGGATGCGCTGCTGGCCGAGCAGGACCTGCTGTCGGTGGATGAGACCTTCGAGGCCGCGCGGCAGCGGATGCGAAGTTTTCAGCGCATCGAGCCTACGCAACCGGGGCCGGGCTTCCGCGGCCAGTTGCGCCACTACCAGGAGGAGGGACTGGGCTGGCTGCTGTTTCTGCGCTGGTTCGGCATGGGCGGCATTCTGGCCGATGACATGGGCCTGGGCAAGACCATCCAGGTGCTGGCGCTGCTCCAGAAGCTGCGCCAGGACGACGGCCAGGACCGGCCCGCGGGGCCGATACTGGTGGTGGCCCCGCGCAGCGTGGTCTACAACTGGGTCGATGAGGCCGCGCGCTTCACCCCCGAGGTTCGCGTGCTCAACTACAGCGGCACCGATCGCGCTGAGCAGCGGCGGCGTTTCCAGGACCATGATCTGGTCGTGACCTCCTATGGTCTGCTGCGACGCGATGCGGCCCACCTGCGCCAGTTCGACTTCGACACGGTGGTGCTCGATGAGGCGCAGGCGATCAAGAACCCGGCCTCGCAGGGTGCCAAGGCCGCCCGGCTGATCAAGGCCCGCCACCGCCTGGCCCTGACCGGCACGCCGGTCGAAAACCACCTGGGCGATCTGTGGTCGATCTTCGAGTTTCTCAACCCCGGCATGCTCGGCTCGAACACGCGCTTCGCCCAGATGCTGCGCGGCGGGGGCAACGAGGTGGGCAGCGTCGATGCCGCACGACAGGCCGGCCGCGCGCTGCGCCCGTTCATCCTGCGCCGCACGAAGACGCAGGTGCTCGATGAACTGCCCGAGAAGACC
Source organism: Phycisphaeraceae bacterium (assembly GCA_003551485.1). Classification (GTDB taxonomy): domain Bacteria; phylum Planctomycetota; class Phycisphaerae; order Phycisphaerales; family Phycisphaeraceae; genus B1Sed10-187. Next base: position 4,276 of record PUMS01000256.1, read on the forward strand.
GAACAGACGCTGCTGTGCGAGATGGAACCGGCCCAGCGCCGGCTCTACGAGAGCCTTCGCAAGCACTATCGCGGCACACTGCTCAACCAGATCGACGCCGCCGCCGCCGGGGGCGCCGGGGGGGGCGGGGTCGGCCGGTCGGCCATGCTCGTGCTCGAGGCACTGCTGCGGCTGAGGCAGGCCGCCTGCCACCCGGGCCTGGTCGATGACAAGCGGCGCGGCGACCCGGCGGCCAAGCTCGACGTGCTGCTGGCCCAGCTCGAGGAGTTGGTCGATGAGGGCCACAAGGCGCTGGTCTTCAGCCAGTTCACCTCGCTGCTGGCACTGGTGCGCGAGGCCCTCGAGAGCCGCGGCATGGCCTACGAATACCTCGACGGCCAGACCCGCGACCGCCGCGGGCCCGTGCAGCGGTTCCAGAACGATCCGGCCTGCCCGGTGTTCCTGATCAGCCTCAAGGCCGGCGGGCTGGGGTTGAACCTCACCGCGGCCGACTACGTGTTCATCCTCGATCCGTGGTGGAACCCCGCCGTCGAGCAGCAGGCCATCGACCGCGCCTACCGCATCGGCCAGATGCGCCACGTCACCGCCTACCGCCTGATCTGCCAGAACACCGTCGAGCAGCGCATCCTCGAACTCCAGCAACACAAACGCCAACTCGCCGCCGCCATCGTCGAGGGCGAACAGAGCCTGCTGCGCTCGCTGTCACGCGACGACCTGGAGAAGCTGCTGAGCTGAGCGCGGCCGCGACCGGTTGACACAGTCTTTGGCACAAGAGCATCCGGGCCCGTGGCAACTCGGCTCGGGCGGGTGGACCGGCGGCGGTACACTGGGCGGCTGTTGCAAGGGAGGTCGCCCGATGCATTGCAGCCGTCGCATGGAGCTTGTCCAGACGCCGATGATTCCCATCATCGGTGAGCTGATCCGGGACCATCCCGGCACCATCAGCCTCGGTCAGGGGGTGGTGCACTATCCGCCGCCGCCGCAGGCCTTCGAGCAGCTCCAGCGCTTCGCCGCCGATGCCGACAACCACAAGTACAAGCTCGTCGGTGGCATTCCCGAGCTGATCGAGGCCATCGCCGTCAAGCTCCAGCGCAACAACGCCATCACCCCCCCGCCGCCCTCCGCCGGTGACGGCGACGGCCACACCGTCATCGTCACCGGCGGCAGCAACATGGGCTTCATCAACGCCGTGCTGGCCATCACCGATCCCGGTGATGAGGTCATCCTGCCGCGGCCGTACTACTTCAACCACGAGATGGCCATCCGCATCGCCGACGCCCGGCCCATCCTCATCGACACCGATGCCGACCGCCAGCTCATGCCCGAACGCATCGCCGCGGCCATCACCAGCCGCACGCGCGCGGTGGTGACGGTCTCACCCAACAACCCCGCCGGAACCGTCTACCCGCGCGATGCCCTGGCGGCGGTCAACGACCTGTGCCACCGACACGGCATCTACCACATCAGCGATGAGGCCTACGAGTACTTCACCTACGAAGATGCCCGCCACTTCTCACCGGCATCGCTGCCCGGCAGTGCCGGCCACACCATCAGCCTCTTTTCCCTGTCGAAGGCCTACGGCATGGCAAGCTGGCGCATCGGGTACATGCTCATTCCCGACCGGCTGGTGATGGCGGTGAAGAAAATCCAGGACACCATCCAGATCTGCCCGCCGGTGATCAGCCAGTACGCGGCGGTGGGCGCCTTGGCCGCCGGCCGGTCCTACTGCCATCGCTTTGTCAAATCCCTGTCCGAGGTACGACAACTGGTGCTGGATGAACTGGCCGGCCTGGGCGGCCTCTGCCGCGTGCCCCCGGCACAGGGCGCGTTCTACTGCCTGATCGAGCTGGACCTGGCCATGGACCCGATGCACCTGGCCCAGCGCCTGATCCGCGAGCACGGGGTTGCGGCCATTCCCGGCCACACCTTCGGCATCGCTCGCGGCTGCCACCTGCGCATCGCCTACGGCGCACTGCAGAAGCAGACCGTCGCCGAGGGCATGGGCCGCCTGGTCCGCGGCCTCGAAGCCATCGCCGCGAATCCATAGAGCCGCCTGGGGAAAAGAGCGTCCAGGCACCGTTGCTGGCGTTTCGCCCGGTCCGAAACGATGCCGGCATTGTGATCAGCCGCGCAGGGCGGTAGGCTGAAGGTGGCGTCCAGCGCGGCGGGAATTGGGCCTGGCTGAGCCGGCGGGACCGGCCGGTGGCGATGGCTTGGTGCCTGCCGGGCGTGGATGTCGTTGTGGGCCGTGCCCCCGCGGGCCCGTGGCGTTCGATCATTGCGGATGCATCCCCGGACCGTCGATCCCGGAAGCTGAGAGGCAGCAGCAGCACG